>JALTFO010000070.1:0-2313 GCA_027007005.1 Candidatus Bipolaricaulota bacterium
GAAAGCCGCAGGTGGCCGCGACCGCGAGGCGCTGCAGGCAACCATTTTCAGCCATCTCTACACGTTCTTCAGCAGGTACTATCAGGATGGCGACTTCATCTCCAAGCGCCGTTACTCCAAGCGCCAGAAGTATGCCATTCCTTACAACGGGGAGGAAGTTTATCTTTACTGGGCCAACCACGACCAATACTACATCAAGACCGCCGAACACTTCACCGACTACACCTGGAAGGCCCCCAACGGCGTCACCGTGCATTTCAAGCTTGTTCAAGCCGATGTCGAGCAGAACAACGTCAAAGGCGACAAGCGGTTCTTTTTGCCTCGTGTCAAGGAGATCAACTGGGATGAAGAGGCCGGTCAACTTGTCATTCCATTCGAGTATCGACCGCTAACCGAGCAGGAAGGAATCACATACGGTAAGAAGAATCAGCAAGAGAAGATTATCGAGGAAGCGCTTGGGGAGATTCCGAAGCGGCTCTCACCCAAAAAGGCTGCTCAAGCCTTGGCCGCTTTGACCGCCGAAAAGCGCAAAACCGCCGACGGCAAGAGCGTCTCTTTCCTGGAGCACCACCTGCGGCAGTACACCCGGCGGAACACGACCGACTTCTTCATTCACAAGGACCTAAAGGGGTTTCTCACTCGCGAGCTTGACTTCTACCTGAAGAACGAAGTGCTGAACCTTGACGAGATTGAGGCCACCGGTGAAGAGCGCGCCGAAGCGTGGTTCCAGTTGATGCGCGTCATCAAGGCCATAGGTGGGCGCATTATCGAGTTCCTGGCGCAGGTCGAAGACTTCCAGAAGATGCTCTGGGAGAAGCGCAAGTTCATCACCGAAACGCAGTACTGTATTACGGTCGGGAACATTGACGAGAGTTTCTACCCGGAGATCGCCGCCTGCGAGACCCAGTGGGACGAGTGGAAGGAATTGTTCCATATCGATGAGATTGAAAACGATATGTTTGCCGGGGATATCGAAACAAAAGAAGGACGCATCGCATTTCTCAAGGCCCATCCGACTCTGGTGCTGGACACGAAACACTTTGACCATGATTTTGTCGACCACCTCCTGTCCAGCTTTGGTGACTTGGACGAGATGACCGACGGGCTTTTGGTGCATAGCGAAAACTGGCAAGCGCTCAACCTCTTGCGAAAGCTCTTCGCGTCATCCATAAAAGTTACATATTATGATCCCCCATATAACACATCAGAAGAAACTTTCGTATACAAGAACAATTACCACCACTCGTCTTGGCTTACCATGATGCATAGTCGAACATCGATACTACGAACCACTTTTTCTGAGGATGGGGTTCTTCTTGTGGCAATTGACGACGAAGAACTTTATCGACTCAAGCTTGTCCTTGATCAAGTTTTCGGTGAGGCTAATTATCTGGGCACTCTTGTAGTGCAAAGCAATCCTCGAGGCCGAGGGATTCACAGCTACTACGCGACCTCCCACGATTATTACCTTGTCTATGCCAATAACGCTTCAAAAGCTAGGATCATAGATCAACCGCTTACAGAAGATCAGTCACACGAGTACCGTTATTCTGACGAGAAATCAGAGTATAGGTTATTGCCCTTCCGGCGTAGCGGAGGCTTATCCACTCCAGATGAACGACCGAATTCTGAATTCACTCTATATTATTCCGCGCGCGCGGGTCGTATTATCGGGGTCGGGGGAGCACGAGAGAAAAACTATCCCGCACAATATAGCCCCTCAAGTATTCTATGTGTTTTAGGTCATGTGTTTGAAGTGTTGGAGTTGTCTCCTTCCGAGTTCTGGGAATTAGCACCAAAGGACACAATTGAGATATTGCCGATCGACAGTGAAGGAGCTCGCCGTGTGTGGCGATGGTCAGATCGCTATAAGATACTAGAAGCTGCATTTGCTAATGAATTCGTTGTTCAGGTCAATGGTGAACGAGTATCGGTCCTTCTCAAAGATCGAATCAAGGAAGGGAGAAAGCCCAAGACTGTGTTGACAGACTCAAAATATGACGCTTCTTCCCACGGTACTAACCTATTACAGGACATTCTTGGCAGTAGGCGACTGTTTGGGTATCCAAAGTCGCTCTACTCAACCTATGACACCCTTCACAGCATCGTCGGTGACGACCAGTTTTCCATTGTGCTTGACGCGTTTGGAGGCTCCGGCACCACAGGCCACGCCGTCATAAACCTCAACCGCGAGGACGGGGGACAGCGGAAGTTCATCCTGGTGGAGATGGGTGATTACTTCGACACCGTGCTCTTGCCGCGCATCAAGAAGGTCACCTTCACGCCGGAATGGAAAGACGGCAGGCCTAAACG
>JALTFO010000070.1:2323-3197 GCA_027007005.1 Candidatus Bipolaricaulota bacterium
CATGGCCACGCAAGAGGAGGCCGAGCGCAGTCCCCGCATCGTGAAGTACATCCGCCTCGAGTCCTACGAGGACACGCTGAACAACATTGATTTTGACAAGGCATCCGGCCAGCGAGCGTTGTTCTTCGACGACTATTTGCTCCAGTACATGCTCAAATGGGAGACACGGAAGAGCGAAACGCTGCTGAACATGGAGAAACTTGCCAAGCCGTTCAGTTACAAGCTCCACATTCACGCCGACGGACAGACCCGCGAGAAGGTGGTGGACATCCCCGAGACCTTCAACTATCTGCTCGGCCTACATGTCAAGACTCGGCAGGTGCTCCATGACGGCGACAGGCGCTACCTGGTCTATCGTGGACGTATCGATCACCGCGAGGTGGTGATTATCTGGCGAGAAAACAAGGATTGGACCAAGGAAGACCTGGAACGGGACAAGAAATTCGTGGCCAAGCAGGAGTTAACCGAGGGAGTGGACGAGGTCTTCGTCAACGGCGATTCCTTTATCAGAGGGGCCAAGGCGCTGGAGCCGGTGTTCAAGGCCCGGATGTTCGCACCGGTGGAGGCGTGAGCAATGGCCAGACGAAGACGACAAGCGCCTGGAAACGGGAACGGCGCTGCAGGCACAGCGCAGTATGTCAAGCTTGAGCAGCGACTTGTACTGCTGGCCTGGCTAAATGATTTGTTTGGGTTTCAAAGTAACCGCGCCTTGCTGGCGGACATGAAAGAGGCAGCCGAGGGCTTCGGCTCTTCGGGGCGCAGTTACATCTACCACCGCTTGGAGGCACGCGGAAGCAAGGTGAAGGTCTCGTTAGCCGACTTGGCTCGTTACGATGATAACATCCGCGAGCATCTGCGGGCGATGAATGCATAC
>JALTFO010000071.1 GCA_027007005.1 Candidatus Bipolaricaulota bacterium
CATTTGCACCTCCATGTTTGCTCAACATGAAGGATATTTAAGTGATCTTGGGCGGGGATACCAGCCGACCATACCCCGGGGACACCAGGTGACCCTCACCTGGGGATACTACCCCGGCCAGTGACATTTGGCGGACAATGAACCGAGGTGAAGTCAGAGCAGGTCCAAGTTTGGCAGTATTTGTGCAGGAGGTTATTCTCCGGTTGCGGGAGACAAAAAGCGTGCAAGGCTCCCAACAAGCCTGGTGTTCCTGGGGAGGCTGGGCAGTGCGTTGAGTAATCGATGATGAGCGCGCCAAACGAGCGAACGATGAGGCTTTGGCACGCCTAATTGCTCAGATCAGACGGGAAAAGGAAGAGGCCAAAGGGAGCATTGACTCCTTCCTGTCTGAGGTTGGCGCTGGTAGTCTGTGGGAGTACATGCGCTAGTTGGCCAATGCGCAAGAATGGCGGATACTTTGATACGGAGCAAACTTAGAGCGATCAGGAGAAGCTATTAAAGAGCCGCAGGATGAGACACGACAGTTTTTCGTAGATGAATCAGGGGATCCTGCTTTCTACGGAAAAGGTGGCCGGATTATTGTCGGAGAAGAAGGGTGCTCACGCATATTTCTGTTAGGATTTGTCGCAACAGACAATCCCGAGCCACTGCGTCAACGGCTTGCAGCATTACATGATGAGGTCTCCAAAGACCAGTATCTTCAAAGCATACCATCCTTTTCGAAGAGCCTGCTTGGGTTTCATGCCAAAGATGATTGTCCAGAAATCAGAATGATGATGTTTAAAGCTCTGGCTGAGATGGACTTCTCGGCTCAGGTTATCGTTGCCCGTAAGATCGAGCCCATGTTTCGGGCGAAATACCAAGGGAATCAAGACCGGTTCTACGATGATCTGGTCACGCGACTGTTTAAGAATCAGCTACATATGGCAATGAACAACATCATAACATTCTCGCGTCGGGGGAAGAAGCGCAGGCAATACGCGTTACGTGCTGCACTTGAGAAAGGGGTCCGCCAGTTCAGTGAAAGATGGAATCACCAGGTGACTACGAACCTTGAGGTGTTAACAGACCAGCCAAACGAGGAACCAATGCTGCAGGTCGTTGATTACGTGAACTGGGCTGTCCAGCGTGCTTATCACCATGGCGAGATGAGGTATTTTGAGTTCCTGCGGGAGAAATACTCACTGGTGCTCGATGTTTTTGATAAGGTCAAGTATCGCAAAGGAGGCAACTACTACGACAGGAAGACAAACCCATTTGACATAAGAAAAGCCAGCCCTCTTGACTAAGACTCTTGCGAGACCACGGCATGAAGCCGGCGTTCATCAAGACGAACTGACCAAAAGCATCATACCACATATCTGGTAGGAAAACTAGTACGCCAAAATTCGAGCGGACCCGAGTTTGGTGGTGTTTTCGCAAGAGGATGTCTTCCGGTTGAGGGAAGCAAAAAGCGTGCAAGACTCCCAACGAGCCTGGTGTCCGTGAGGGGGCTGGGATATGCGGTAGAAAAGTTGCACTAGCCTAGGATCTAATTTACGCTAAGATAAGTGCTGATTGTGGCGAACTCACCACGAAGAGCGCGAAGGACACGAAGAATGACCTTCAATAAGCGGTAGGATAGCGCAGTTTGGGGCATACCGCCGGCATAAGAACGGCAAAGGCAAACCCTACCAGGTGAAGCAGATACGCGAAGTGATCGTGAAGTACAATCTAACCTTGGAGGATCGATCATGAATACAAAGTACGAGATCATCATCTTCTGGAGCGCAGAGGACAATGCGTTCGTTGCCGAAGTCCCAGAACTCCCAGGTTGTATGGCTGACGGCAATAGTTATCAAGAGGCGCTTTCGAATGCCGAGCAGATCATTCAGGAATGGATAGATACCGCAGCCCAGTTGGGCAGATCCATACCAGAGCCGAGAGGTCGGCCTACCTATGCTTAGGAGAGATGGAGCTCTCTGGAACACATTGGATGAAGCGCATCTTAACTAGAAGGATCTCGGTCCCAAAGACAGGTTCATCTCCGACAAGTTCGATCAAGCGTGAAAATTCCATGCATGTATTATGCCATAGATGGCAAATTACTGCAATCGACATCTCTTGATGTCTATGACTTTAGCCCCTATAATAGGCCTGTAATTAAGGTCCCAATATTGGCGCCAAGGAGGAGCATATGATACAGGCGAAATTCAGCGTCGAACAGTCACAAGATGACTTCTTGCGCGATCACAAGAAGTACGGGTTCAAAGACAAGAGTTCGATGCTTCGCGCGGCCATCGACCGCTACAGGAAGGAGCTTGAACTGGAGCGATTAAAGCTCTCAGCCAATGCATATTCTGAGGTCTACTCCAAGGATAATGATTTACAAGGTGTAACTGAAGCAGCGCTCAACGAGTGGCCAAAATGAGTGTTCTGAAGAGGGGAATGATCGTTGAGGTCAACCTTGATCCAACTGTAGGCTCCGAAACAGGCAAAACAAGGCCGTGCGTGGTTGTGACAAACGACGTTTACAACGAGCGGGTTCCGGTCATCCAAGTCGTTCCAATCACCGCCTGGAGTGCCAAGAAGGCCAAGATAGTCACCAACGTAGAATTTCATCCCGCCAAAGGCAGTGGCTTGTCTAAGAGATCGATAGCCGACTGCTTGCAGACGCGACCAATAGATCGCCTCCACAGGGTAGCTGGGGTCCGTGGGGAAGTGCCCCCTGAGAAGCTAGAGGAGATCGATAACGCTATCAAGATAGTCTTCGGACTGACTTGATGGATTATTCGGACAACAGTTTGTACAGTAGCGACGACAAGAGAACTCACCACGAAGAACAGGAAGAATGATCTTCAAGAAGCGTGAGGATCTCGGTCCCAAAGACCGCTTCATCGCCGACAAGTTCGAGCAAGCGTAAGAATTCCATACATGTATTATGGCATAAATGGCAAATTACTGCAATAGAAATCCAAAGGGGCCAGTCTTTCGTTTCGATCCCGAGACGATGCCTTTCGCGGTGATCAACATTTGAGGCACGCTGCACCTTCACGAAAAGCTATTCCCTCCCTTTGGGCCGTGATCGGAGGTTCTAGCCGTTCCGCCCTAACTTCCTCTTGACATTGCTCCTTCGAAGCTGGTAGTATGAGTTGATGGAGTTACAGGTACGTACTGATAATTCCTGTACAAAGAAAATGTC
>JALTFO010000072.1 GCA_027007005.1 Candidatus Bipolaricaulota bacterium
GAGAAAGGCGGCAGAGAGCTTCGCCAAAGAGCATACACCAGGCAAGGTTTGTTTTCTTGGATATAGTGACCAAGCGTTGCAGGTATTAAGTGAAAATCAGATCTTTGTCTTGACGTCGAGTAATGAAGGACTGCCTTCTGTGATATTAGAGGCCATGTCCGTAGGATTACCCGTCATTACTACGAATTGCGGCGCTGTTGACGAAGCGGTTGATCACGAGCATACCGGTGTAGTGGTGCCGAATGATGGTACGATCGTATTGGTTGAAGCCATGAAGAGGCTAGCAGGAGATCCTGGGTTGAGGCGATCTTTCGGACAAGCAGGCTACCAAAGGTGGCAAAGAGAGTTTACTCTTGATAAGATGGTCGAGGGTACACTACGAGCATATTGTGATCTGGTTATTCGCTAGAGAGACAACGGCAGATTTCCGTTCTCTTGGAGGGAAAACAATGAAAAAAGCACTAATCACCGGTATCACCGGACAAGACGGATCGTATCTGGCGGAGTTCTTGCTTGCCAAAGGCTACGAGGTGCACGGGTTGATAAGGCGTGCGAGCACGTTCAACACGGAACGAATCGATCATATTTATCGCGATCCTCATGATCCGGATGCACAGCTTTTTCTGCACTACGGCGATCTTGCCAACGGAGAACAGTTAAACAACCTGATCTACAACCTAAAGCCGGATGAGATCTACCATTTGGGGGCACAGTCACATGTGCGGGTAAGTTTCGATACTCCGGAGTACACTGGTGATGTTACTGGGTTAGGGACCACGCGCATTCTGGAGGCGATACGCCGTAGCGGGATCAAGACTAAGTTCTATCAGGCTTCCAGTTCGGAGTTGTTCGGTTCTGCCCCAGCTCCGCAGAGCGAGAACACCCCGTTCCAGCCACAGAGCCCATACTCTTGTGCCAAGCTATACGCGTACTGGATGACGGTCAACTACCGCAAGGGCTATGATCTGTTTGCCTGCAACGGGATCTTGTTCAATCACGAGTCGCCACGGCGTGGCGAAACATTTGTTACTCGCAAGATCACGCGAGCACTCGCGAGAATCCTGCAAGGGAAGCAAGATAGGCTGTATTTGGGGAACCTCGCCGCTAAACGAGACTGGGGCTATGCGCCTGAGTACGTAGAAGCGATGTGGCGCATGCTTCAGCAAGACGAGGCAGACGACATCGTTATCGGCACTGGTGATACACACTCGGTGCAGGAGTTCCTCGATGAAGCGTTTGCGTACGTAGATCTAGATCCCCAAGAATACGTTGAGATCGACCAACGCTACTTCCGCCCGACAGAGGTAGATGTTCTTCTCGCTGATACTGCCAAGGCGAGGAAGCAGCTCCATTGGGAGCCGAAAGTTGCGTTTAGGGAATTGGTGCGCATCATGGTAGACGCTGACATCGCCGCGCAGGGTGGAACACCACCGGGTGAAGGCAAACGCATTTTGCAAGAGAAATTCACCGGCTGGCACCAGTGGGATAACAGCATCGATGCAGCGCTGAAGAATGATAAACATGGGTTTGAGTGAAGCGGTGCGGGAGTAGGGGATAATGGATTAAGGATTAAGGGGTAGGGATGGAGAGCTGGAGGGAATTGGAAGTCTGGCAGAAGGCGCACGGTCTGGTCCTGGAGGTTTACCAGCTAACTGTCAGATTTCCAAGTGTAGAGCGGTTCCGCCTTACAGACCAGCTTTGTCGAGCCGCTGCTTCAGTTCCTGCGAATATCGTTGAAGGACAGGCTCGACAGACAACTAAGGAATACGTCCACTTCTTGTATAACGCACGTGGTTCTCTGGAAGAAACGCGGTATCATCTACTCTTAGCGAAAGATCTGAAATTACTCGACTCGGATGTATATGCTTCGCTGGAGAGGGAGTATGGGACAGTGAGCAAGATGCTCAATGGACTGATTCAGTCGCTTAAGCAAAAGGAGGAACGAAGGAGTAAGGGACAAGGATCAAGGATTAAAGAACGGGGATCTTGATCCTTGCTTCATAATCCGTGATCCCGAATCCATACCACCGACTGCTCTGAAGCACATGAACTCAACGAACCCCACGGACCAAGAGGAAGCGAGGTGAGGCAATATGACTATACAGGGAATTAAGCCTAAGGAACTTGTCGATCTTGCTCTGTATAAGAATGAGCAAGATGTTATTGATGAAGGAATCAGGTATATCCTTAGATCGCATCCCGAATACAGGATAGAGATTGCTATCAAGAGATACAAGGAAGAGACGATCTCTCTAGGGAAGGCTGCGGACATTGCCGGTATTTCTTTAGAGGAGATGAAGGAGACTCTGAGGGCCAGAGGCGTTGCGCTGAAGGGCCCAGAGAGTAAGGAGGAAATCAAGGAAGACGCCAAGAGAGCCAGAGAGGCGCTTCGATGATTGTGGTTGATACCACCGTTCTGTCTAACTTGGCGCGGGCCAACCGGATGGACATCCTCCAGGGCTTCCATACCCAGGTCATTATTCCCTCTCAGGTGCACGAAGAGGTTCTGAAAGGTATTGCTGCTGGATATGGCTTTCTTCAAAAAGCCGACAAAATCGTCGAAGCCGATTGGGTAAAACTAACAGTGCTTGAGGGGAAAAGGGAACGGACTCTCTTTAGAGACCTTCTGGAGGTAGTCGGTTACGGAGAAGCTGCTGGGATCGCTATTGCTAAGGAACGGAATCTAGTTTTCTTTAGCGACGACCGCAAAGCTCGGCGAGTAGCTCGGGAGCAAGGTGTTACGGTCTCTGGAACTTTAGGGATGCTGAAATTACTCGTCGAGGAGCGGAAGCTCTCTATGGAAGAAGCAGATGTGGTTTTAACTAAGATGATCCAAGGCGGCTATCGCTCTCCTACTGAGTCATTAAGAGAGCTGTTTGAAGAGGCTGGTGAATAGCTTATGCCTCCAACAAACCCTATGAACTCTACGAACCCCATGAACCCCATGAACTCTATGAACTCTACGAACTTCACCGGAAGGAGGGAATGAACATGAGAAAACCAGTTAGAATTCACAAACCCTGGATAGTTGCGCTGGCTATCACAATCATCGCTTTGGAAAGCAGAGGGCAAGAAATAGGGGTTATGAAGTAGGGGATAGCGGATTGGTTCTGCTATGGGATCAATGGTAAACTGGGAACCTGGAGGTAGATCATGATGGATAGAAAAGAGACGCTTATCC
>JALTFO010000073.1 GCA_027007005.1 Candidatus Bipolaricaulota bacterium
GCCGCCCTCCTCGCCAATTTTTCCTCCTCCGTTTTCGATAAAGGCGGGAATAGCTCTGCGGTTTTCTCCAGTTCTTTCAAGGATCGAGTCGTTTGTGTCATTTTCCCTCCAGTAAAGTTTCTATGAGATGTCCGACCAACTAGATTCCAAACTCAAACGTCTAGAATCGCTGTTGTCCGATCTGGGAAAGGACGTAGACAACAGGCTTATGGTCATTGATCGCCTGATGCGGGATGTCGCAGTCAAGGTGGATGTCCTCGAACGTCGAGCGGATATTCAGCATCGCCTTGACGCTGTGCGGCTGAAAGAGAAAGCACACGGAATTACCGAAAAGATTCTCGCGCTCCTTGATGGGGACAATCCAGATGCGGCATCTGCCGCAAAACTTTATATCATCAAGAATATACTGGAGGCACCGATCAGTTTGGATGATCCCCAGAGCCTAAAGTCGCTTGCTTCCGCCGCCCGCGCTTTGGGCGCAGATTCAGCACCGCCGATTCTCTCTGAGGGCCAGTTCCAGGTATGACATCCAAACCCGCAGTTCCTCATCGTATTAGTAAATGATGAGACCGGAAGGGCACCCGCGATATGACTTTGATCCAAATAATCACCATAAGCTAGTCCTTCAGAAAAAAGGAAGAAAACCACCATTTGAACTGATAGGTATTTGTGGCCCTTGGGAAGAGGATTTATTGGACATGCTGGAAGGTGACTGGCTTGGGGGAGAAGCCAGAAAAGAAGCACTAAGGATAAAACGTGAGAAGGGTCTATTACCTCACTAAATGTGCGGACTGTGGGCACGAACAGTATTGGTCTCCCTCTAAGCCTTGGAAATGTAAGGCATGCGGCTCCAGGCGCGGGTTAGTGGTATCCAATCGCGGGTTGCTTAAGCGTGCAATCTATAGGAGGAACAGTGGACTTTCTCAAGATAGCGCTCGGCCTAGTCGGTAAGTTTGCCCAGAATACCACCAAGGCGGTATCTCCCAACCAAGTGGGCAGTCGCCGGGCCAAGACATCTCTTGCTGCGTTTTACGTGGGCATCGCATTTGTTATTACTGCCCATTTTCTGGGTATTTCGGACACCTTGGTGCTGTCAGTAATGGCCCTGGGTGGGGTGCCTGTCACAGCATTTGTGGTAGGCGAATCTATGGCTGATGCCAGAGGCAGGAGCGCGAATGGCAAAAACTAAACGAATCCCCCTTATCCGTGTTGGTGGCGAAGATGCCAAGATTGTCTGGGCAAAAGACCTCTTTCGTGAACACAGCGCGCTGGGAATGGTCAACCACGACACCAAGGTTATCTACATCGACGAAGGATTGCATGAGAATAAAATGCGCGCCTTTAAGGTGTTACTACATGAAACCCTTCACCTCATTGAGGATTTCATGCGTGAAGACCTAGGTGAGGAAACCCTTGACCGGGTTGCGCAGGCATTGGCAGTAGCGTTGGTCGAAAGCAATCTTGTTGACCTGGAGGACATAGAGATTGGAGCTTAGGAATCTTTTTAAGCGCAAAGAAAAGAAAGAATGGGTTGTAATAGATGAAAATATGGCCTTCAAGATGGGCCTCATCTCGCTGGTGGATACTGACGGGCATCCCGTTGATCCGCGTCGCGTATTTAACCAACGTGGCATGATGAATCCTGGGTTTGTCCCTTATCAGTGGGTTCCCCCGGTACTCATCGTTTATACGCCTGAAAAGCACCCAGTCGTAACCGGAACTGTTCTTTGGGAAAACGGGGGGTAATTGGAGTCGATTGCATTGTGGAGTCAATGGTGCGGGCAACTGAGAAAACAAATGTGAGCGCTGTTAAATCCCTCTTCACTAAGGTGAAGAACCTGCTTCATAGGGTCGCCGATGCCCTATGGCCGCGGGTCAACCCAGTCGGCACCCCTGTCCCAGCTCTCGCGTAGGCCAGGGTAGATAGCGAGTGCGCTCTTGCCAACTTCCGTTCGCCGAAGCACAAGAGCTAAGAAAGGAAGGCGGACTACACCCGTAGATGCTATTGAAAGAGCAATGCAAGACAGGGGTTCGAGTCCCCTACCCTCCAAAGGCTCTTACATCCGCTCCTGGTTCTCCGCTTAGAGCAGGGAATGAGCAGAGGTTTCTCCGGCTGAGCCAGCATAGCAAATCAGCCGGGCGACACAAATCCATGTTACCAAATGTTACTTAGGAGGAAACATGTTTAAGAAGTTCCTATCACGCAAATTCCTACTTGCAATTGCGGTACTCGTTCTAGCAATCCTTCAGAGCGTGTACCCACATGCGCTGCAATTCATTGACTGGAAGGTGGTCGGTGTCGTGCTTGCCTACATCTTCGGAGAGGCGGGTAAAGACATCATCGAGACCTACATGAACCTGAAAGGCTGATGATCCTTATCTTTAATTGGCCCGATTAGGCCTCTCTCGCACCTCGTGAGAGAAGGAGTAGCGAATGGCTGGCATGGCCCAACTGGGAGGGCAGTGGTTTTGTAAACCACCGATTGGGGGTTCGAGTCCTCCTGCCAGCTCTGCCAAACCAGGCATCTATTTCCGTATTACAAGATGGCTTCTCTTAATGCGTTCTCCCGGCCTTGTAGGGTAGAACCACCGGACCCAACCCGGAATACCAAGGGATAAGAGACCGGCACTAGATAAGCAGTGCGGGGGCAGCACTGGGTAACCCGGTGACTCTGCGGGAGTGTACCCCAAAGAGATAAGAACGATCCAGGCAACTGGAAACAGGGAAACCTGTTGGCAGGCCATCCTTGACGGTCGGTGGTGGCGCACCTAAAAACGTGCCCGGATAAACAGGTCTCAAGAAGTACACACCGCTTTATTTAAGGAATAGGTTTCTTTACTTATTCTTTAAGGGGATAAAAAGATTCTTTTCTTGAAAACCCCGGAGCGGTCAAGGGCTCGGGTACAGGCCCCATCTAAGATTTATAGTATATTTGGATGCAGGAGGAAATAAAATGAGCGATGAGGGAGAATATCCTCTTGTTAGTGCGCAAACACCGCAGATTGTCATGAAGTTTACCCTGCCGCAGGATAGGGAATGGTTCGAGGCTAGCTATCACGGTCTCGATTGGCGAAGCGTGGTGGAGGAGGTGGATGAACAGCTAAGGTCTTGGCTTAAGTACGGACATAATTTTGATACCGTAGACGATGCGCTTGA
>JALTFO010000074.1 GCA_027007005.1 Candidatus Bipolaricaulota bacterium
AACCAGAACACGCTCCGAGCCGATCGAAAGCCCCCTGCGCACCTGATCGATCTCCTCCCAGCTGGCACCCCGCACGTTCATGATCTCAAGCACCTTCGCTGCGTAACGGGGAACATAGGGGATGAGCATCACCGCCATCGCCTTCACCAAGTGAAACGCGCTCCCCACAGCGACATCATCCCCGCTCGCCCACGGCGCCTTCCGCTGGAAGTACTCGTTTCCGTAAACAGCGAGCGAACACGCCTCGCGCAGAGCGTGGCTCAGGCTGGCCTCATCCATCGCTTTATCGTAGGAAGCTACCGCACCGGCTATCCGTTCCTTCACCTCTCCGTCGATCTCCACATCCGGTACGACTTGTCCGTATTTATCCTGCACAAACGACAGGACGCGGTTGATCAGGTTGGCGACGTTGGAGATGAAGACGCCGTTCACCGCCTTTCCCAACTCCTCCCACGAGAAATTCACATCGCGCCCCTCTGGCCGGTTGTAGAGGAGGTAGAAGCGCCACAACTGCGAATCCATCACCTCGAGCGCATCGTCGCAGTACAGGCCGACCCCGCGACTCTTGGAGAAGCTGTCCCCGCCGATCCAGTTCAGGTACTCGGTGGCGGCGATCTGGTCCGGCAGGTGGTACCCGCGTCCCGAGGCGATGAGCTGCCCGGGGAAGATCAGGGTGTGAAAGGGGATGTTGTCCTTGCCGATAGCGTAGATCTGATGCACGTCATCGCCGAACCAGAACTCCTTCCAACCGTCATCCCCTTGGTAGTGCTCGATCGCGGCGGAGACGTAGCCGAGCGCCGCCTCGCCCCACACGTAGATCACCTTCCCCTCGGCCCCCTCGAACGGAGCGGGGATTCCCCAGTCGATGTCGCGGGTCATCGCCCGCGGCTTCAGGCCATCCGAGATCATCTGCTGTGTGAACTGATGGACGTTCCCCTGGAAATTCCGCGAGGCCACGTACTCCTGCAACTGCGGCGAAAGCTTGGTGAGATCGAGGTACCAGTGCTTTGTAGAGCGAAACTCTATGTCCCCCTTTCCGCAGAAGCTGCAGACAGGGTCGATCAACTCCTCCGGCTCCAGCATCGCACCGCAGTTATCGCACTGATTTCCAAGCGCGTGCTCGTAGCCACAGCGCGGGCACGTCCCGGAGATGAACCGATCGGCGAGGAAAACCTTACAGTTGCGGCAGTAGGCGCGATCCTCATCCTTGGTCGTTATGAACCCGTTCCTCTCCATGTCGAGATAGATCTTCTGCACGAAATCCCTGTGCACCGGCGACTCGGTTGTCGTGTAGTTATCGAACTCGATCCCGAAGCCATCGATCACCGCGCGGATCTTCTCGTGATTGCGCTGCGCGAGCTGCGCTGGCGTGATCCCTAGTTGCTTTGCCTCGTACTCGATGCGCGTACCGTGCGCATCGCTTCCGGAGACGTAGAGGACATCGCGTCCGCGCAGGCGGTAGTAACGGGTGAACACATCGCCCGAAAGAAGCGACGAGACGAGGTTCCCAAGATGTGGGACCCCCGACGCATACGGCCACGCGCTGCACACAAGCACTCGTTTCTTGTCCATACCTTCTCCACTTCCAGATGTAAGAGAGCATTATACCCCGAAATCCTGCTAGCTTCTATCGATCAGCCGCAGCAAGGTCAAGACAAGCGCCATGAATCGCGCTTGTACGGGAATGTGTAAAGTTATAAACTAATAGCCATGTGTGAAAGAGATCGTCAGGAATGAGCATAAGGATGTGTGCTTTGAATAGAACGCAGCGAGCAGCGTAACGATGACGGCTCCACGGGAAGTCATCGGTCTCATCGAACGATTCGAGCGTAGTCAAGATACTTACCGATCCAGTGAGTACAACGAAGCTCAAGTCCGATTGCAATTCATCGATCTTAAAAGTTGGTGCTTGGGACAGAAACCTACTAAGGAATGGAAGCAGCTTGGGTGTCCTTGCCTCGATACCTATTCATATAGGAAGTGCGCCGTTGGAGATAGGAAACAATCCTACCTTCAAAGAGGCAGGTTATTATGAGGAGAGACGCCGATGGCTCATTATATGCTAGTAAAGCATACGAGAGGTTCGCAACCATTATCTTGCGAAGCCATCACCTTGTCTCGCTTCACGAGACTCTGGAAGCAAACGTGAATCCCTCTGATCCGTCCCTTGACTTCTCAGATCTTCTCAGGGCAGCAATTGTGATCGCCGTTGCTGGCATGGATGCCTACTTCACTGATGTATTCGCTGAAAGGTTGGTGCCTTTCCTGAAGAAAAAGAGAGCAACTGACAGCCTGACTGAATTACTTGAAAAGGCTGGCATGGATGTCGCAATGGCTCTTGAGCTGCTTTCAATGCAGAGGCCATTCAGGAGGATTAGAGCACTTGTTGAGGCACACTTACAGAGACACGTAACTCAGCGGTCTAAAGCCATTGACGAACTGTTCGCGGTTTATGGTATCTTGAACATCTGCAAGAATGCTGAAAAGAAGCTGAAGCGCAAGACACTCCTCCGAGAAATTGAACTCTTAGTTCAGCGAAGACATGCTATTGTTCATGACGGCGACATAAATGGTCATAATACCTTAACTGATCTTAGTGAAACATGGGTGCGGAATCGAGTGTTTGATGTTCAGAAGTTTGTCGCTGCTACAGACGAAATCCTGCGTAATCAGCTCCTTTGAGGATGCCAGAAGGTGATGAGATGCCTGACGAGCAAGAAGTGACCACTCTAGTGACAGAATTGGAGACAGCAGATGGCAACGCCGTTAGTGTTCAAACTGCGGTTGATGTGATGCTTGCGGTTGATAAGCTTATTGATGACATACACAAAGCGTATGCCCGCGATGAGGAGTTTGTGCGACGTCTACGTCCCTTTGAAAGCGGTAGTTTCGAGATAGTGCTGGAGCTGATGGCAATGGCAGCTCCATTGTTGATGGAGTCGCCGCTATTGGCAATGGTGTTTAGGGGATTGAAGGAATTTTTAGCAGTCAAGGCTCAACTGGCGGGTCGCAAGTACACTATTACTGGCAACAATGTGATAGTGATTTCTGGAGGCGAGCACATCAAAGTATCCCCTACAGGTATAATTCTCCTCGATCCGAAGAGCTCCGGGGCGAAGGCTGCTGAGAAAGCGTTCAATACCCTCGAACACGACTCAGGTATCCGCGAAATTAGGTTTCGACGAGGGAAAAGTCAACCATTCTCTCGCGTTCCTCGCCAGGAATTTGCGTACTACGAGATCCCGGAGTCGATGGAAGAAACACGAAGCAAGACAGTTCGTGCCGTGGTAGGAATCCGGCAACCAGCGTTTGACAGCGATCTAGTTTGGCGGATTGTTTGGAACGGACAGAAGATCTCTGCAACAATGGAAGACAAAGATTTCTTGGAACGAGCAATGTCTGGGGGTGAGATATTCTCTCAGAAAGACAGACTGGATGTTACGCTTGTTCTCAAGCAGGAATATGATCCACAGTCGGGGCAGTGGATCAATATGACCAGAGAGCATGTGATTAGGAAGGTCTGGAAACACATTAGGCCAGATGAGCAATTAGATCTTGAGAATACAGTGCATGATGAGTAGGTAGGAGGGGTGATGGCGCGGAAGAAGGCGGATAAGAAGGAAATTGAGGACTACCGGTATTCGAAGGCGAAGCGCAAGAACAATCCACCGGCGAAGATTGCGGCGGAGGGGGTAGTGCCGCTTCTTCCAAAGGCGAAGTACGCGTACAGTCCACGATTGTCGCCAACTCTGCGCTTTGATCCGACGGGGCTACCGGATAAGATCGTCGAGTTGGTCCATGAGTCGAAGAGACGGCAGTTAACCACCGACGAGACTGATCTTCTGCTCGACGCACTGCGCGATCACGAACCGTGGTTGGAATGGACAGAAAAGCAGGAACAGCACAGGGAAGGGTTCTTTGAGGTTGACCCGGTTGCGCTTCACCTTCACGAACGGGTAAGCGCCCAAGCTATCCTCAGAATTGCCGCACGGCAGGATGTGGAGCGGTCATTGTTCGCCGATCCGGAGCAGGAATACCACGAGGCTGTCCAGTTCTACCAGCACGATATCGATTGGACGAACCGTTTGATCCTTGGCGACAGCTTGCAGGTGATGTCATCACTCACACGGCGGGAGGATCTTGCTGGTAAGGTACAGATGATCTACATCGACCCGCCGTACGGGATCAAGTTCGCGTCTAACTTCCAGCCACAGATTGGCAAGCGAGATGTCAAAGATCGAGAACAGGATCTCACCCGTGAGCCGGAGATGGTGAAGGCGTACCGCGACACGTGGCACCTTGGGGTGCATTCGTACCTTACCTACTTGAGGGATCGTCTGATTGTCGCACGCGAGCTGCTTGCGGATACGGGTAGTATCTTCGTGCAGATTGGGGATGAGAATGTGCATCGTGTGCGGGGGCTGCTCGATGAGATTTTCGGTGCCCAGAACTTTGTAAGTGTTATCCAATTCAGAAAGACAGCGTATCAAGCTACAGACTATCTGCCGAATACGTGCGATTTCTTGCTTTGGTATACTAAATCCAAGCCTCAAGCGAAGGTAAACCGGTTGTTCTTCTTCCGTCCCGAGGATATGGTGGCAGCCGGGTTTACTTGGGGTGAGCTAGAAAATGGGTCAGCCGCAAAGGCAGTTTCGCTTCAAGGAATCCCGTTTCGCAGGTTTCAAAGTTCTAATTTGACTTCTCAGGGGAGATCCGAGACAGGTTCGCAATCATTCAACTACACAGGGCTTAGATTTGAACTGCACGGTAACAAACATTGGAAGACGAATCAAGACGGCTTGAGACGATTGGCAGGAGCGGAGAGGCTGTTCTCGGTAGGGAGTACACTTACTTTCAAGCGGTTCGCGGACGACTTTCCTCTTGCTCCTTTCAACAATATGTGGACTGATACGATCCAGAGCACTTTCGCTGTTCAGAACGTCTACGTTGTGCAAACAAACACGAAGGTGATCGAGCGCTGTGTGTTACTGACCACCGATCCCGGCGATCTTGTTCTCGATCCTACATGTGGAAGTGGAACGACTGCCTATGTCGCTGAAAAGTGGGGACGCCGCTGGATCACGATCGATACGAGCCGCGTGGCGATCGCCATCGCCCGCCAACGGCTCCTCACCGCCAAGTACGATTACTACGAACTGAAGGACAAATCAGCGGGAGTGGCCGGTGGATTCGTGTACAAGACCGTCCCACATATCACCCTTAAGTCGATCGCTCAGAATACAAACCTCGATCCAATCTTCGCCAAGCACGAACCGATCCTCGATGAGAAGTTGGAGAAGTGCAACGCTGCCCTCTCTGAGGTCTCTGATGAACTTCGACAAAAGCTTGTGGGGAAGTTGCTCGCCAAGCAAAAAGCTGAAGGTAAACGTGCGGTCACCGATGCCGATAAACGGCGGTGGAAGCTCCCCGAAGCGGGCAAGAAGTGGGAGCACTGGGAGGTTCCGTTCGATACCGATCCGGATTGGCCCCAGAAACTGCAGGATGCAGTTACAGAGTACCGTAAGGCGTGGCGGGCGAAGATGGATGAAGTGAACGCCTGCATCGCTGCCAATGCAGAGCAGGAGGAGTTAGTCGATCAGCCCAAGATTGTAAAGGGTGTAGTGCGCGTGAGCGGCCCGTTTACAGTGGAAGCGGTTCAGCCTCCGGAGATGTCGCTTGGTGAACCAGCGTTGACGACAGTTAAGAATGAAGGACTGTTCGGGGGTGAACCGGAAGAGACTGACGAAACGTTCGAGGTTCGCATGGTAGAGACACGTGTTGAACACGAAGCGCAGAATCTTGATGCCTACCTTGACCAGATGGTCCGCTACCTCCGTATGGACGGAGTTACCTTCCCAAACAACAAACACAACACATTCATCCGCCTTGAGCGCTTGGAATCTGGAGAGCCGGGGCTACATGCGGAAGGAAGGTGGGTGCCAGACGGAGAAGAAGATCCTGATCCTGACGGGCAAGCGACGGTAGCCGTGGCGTTTGGCCCTCAGTACGGACCTGTAACTGCAAAGATGGTGGAGGATGTGATTCGATCCACCAATCGCATGGGCTATGATGATCTCGTTATAGCGGGATTCAGCTTCGATGGCCCGGCGCAGGCGGTGATCGAAGAGGTGAAGAATCCGCACCTACGGGTGCACGCGGCACACGTGAGACCAGATGTCAATCCAGGGATGAATGGCCTGCTCAAGGAGCAACCGGGAAGTCAGTTATTCACAGTCTTTGGACAACCGCGGACTCGTATCGAAGGCCCGGACAAGAACGGAGAGTACAAAGCAGTGATGGATGGTGTGGATATCTACGATCCAGTGACCAACAGCATCGCTTCTACCGGAGCCGACAAGGTTGCTGCCTGGTTTATTGACGGCGACTATAACGGACGCACGTTCTGCATCACGCAAGCGTTCTTCCCTGATAAGTCAGCGTGGAAGAAGCTGGCAAAGGCGCTAAAAGGTGTGATCGATGAAGACGCCTTTGAAGTGTTCAGTGGAACAGAGTCGCTTCCGTTTCCATTAGGAAAGTATCGGAGCGTGGCGGTGAAAGTGATTGACCCGCGAGGAAATGAGGTGATGCGAGTGCATTATCTCAATGAAGATTCGGAGCAGGCGTGATGGTAAGCAAAGACAAGCCGGTAAACGAAGACATTCCGATCCAGCCAGTCGAGAGTCCGATCATATGCAACCCTTACGACGAACCAAGTCACTATTGGTGGTACGATCCGAAAACTGGGGAGGCAAGCAAGCTGGAAGGTCGTCGTCCAGCGGGCTATTGGTTCAAGACAGAAAAGGTCAACCCCAGTGAATTAAGTTTGTTCGCGGAAGAACAGCGGGACGATCTAACGCTCGTCAATCTCCTACGCGAGGATGTAAAACGTTGGAGACGTTCTGGGTATCGTGGGGCATCACCGATTACGCGGGATCTACTGCACCATTGGGCAAGTGCTGATTTGCCTCGGCGACTATTTTTCTGCCAAAAGGAAGCGGTTGAGACGATGATCTATCTTGCTGAGCTGCGTATCCCAGGGAAATCTAGCCGTACAGGGTTCCGGAACTTTGCGCTGAGTGATGAAGATCTTCGCAGACTGCTACAAGGTGAGAGACCATCCTTCACGCCGACTGAGAGCGCCTACTTCCCAAGCCTTATCGATACCCCCAATGGAGATTCGCTTCGACCATTGCGGCGATTGGGATGCAAGATGGCGACAGGATCGGGCAAGACAGTAGTGATGGCAATGCTGATTGCATGGGCGTTCTGTAATCGAGGAGCCAATCTCAACAGTCAGGAGTATCCACACGGTGCGCTTGTCGTCTGTCCGAATCTCACGGTTAAGGAACGCCTTCAGGTGCTCCGCCCTGGATCAAGGGGCAACTATTTCGACGAGTTTGACCTTGTACCAGTCAAGTACAAGAGCTACCTGCAAAGCGGCAAAGTCTTGATCGAAAACTGGCATCGATTCCTGCCGGAGTCCGAGCACAAGGAAGGTGATCGATCCTATTCCGTGGTAAATAAGGGGCCGGAGACACCTGCAACATTCGCTCAGCGGGTGCTCGAGGATTTGTACGAGCGCATGCCAATCATGGTTCTCAATGACGAAGGACATCACTGCTGGCGGCCTGCCCCAGTTGATGAGAAGCTCACACGCGTGGAGCAACGTGAGCTGGAAGAAGAGAAGAACGAAGCCCGCGTGTGGCTTAACGGGCTGGATACCCTGAACGTGGCAGCAGGTAAGGACAATGGAATTGCGCTGTGCGTAGATCTCTCTGCAACTCCGTTCCACCTTAAAGGGAGCGGCTATCCAGAAGGAAGCCCGTTCCCGTGGATCGTCAGTGATTTCGGGTTGGTTGATGCAATTGAATCGGGGATTGTTAAGATTCCTCGGCTTCCGGTTCGGGATACAACGGGACGTCCCGATCCGAAGTACTTCAAACTGTGGCAAAGCATACGCGAGGGGTGTTCCGCTGCCGAGATGGTCGGGGGCGGACGACGCACGGGCAAACCGAAACCTGAGGTGGTGTATCGCGAAGCTCAAGGAGCCCTTAGACAGATCGCCGGACAGTGGGTAGAACGGTTCAAGTACATCCAGAACGCGAAACCGGGGCAGGACCAAGTTCCACCTGTTTTGATCGTCGTCTGCGACAACACGAATATCGCAAAGGTATTCTATGAAAGGATTAGCGGGGAGAGTGAGGTAGAAGATATCACCCCCGCGGAGGTTAAGGAGGCCCTCGACCCAGGTACTGTCGCCCCTTCCAGGAAGCAAAAGACGAAGAAGGCCAAGAAGCATGTTGTCTTTGGCCAGGGAGATATCTTCCCTGAGTACTTTTCCAACACTTCCACGGCAAAACACACTGTGCGAATCGACACAAAGCTATTAAGTGAAGCCGACAGTGGAACGGGTACTGGAAGCAAGCAGACCGCGGCAGAGGAATTGCGACGTGTTGTTTCCACTGTTGGTAAACATGGTGAACCTGGCGAGTTTGTGCGGTGCGTCGTTGCCGTCTCAATGCTAAACGAAGGATGGGATGCACAGAACGTCACAAACATCCTAGGAATACGAGCCTTCGGCAGTCAGCTCCTTTGTGAGCAGGTCGTCGGACGAGGCCTACGGCGCATGGATTATGACCCCGATCCGAAAACGGGCATGCTCACCGAGGAATATGTGGATGTCTATGGAATTCCCTTCTCCATGATACCGTTTCGCGGCCGACCTGTGCTCAAAAAAGAACCGGATGACAAGCCAAAAAACCACGTTCGCGCGTTGAACGATCGTAGGGAAATGGAGATCCGCTTTCCATATGTCGATGGATATGTGTTTGCGTTACACAAGAACCTTATTCGGTGCGATATCGACAACATGGAGGGGTTGCAACTGGAACCGGGCAACGAACCAACGGCTACCTTTGTAGTTGCTCCTCTTGGATATAGCGAAGGGCCCGCCTCAACTCATTCCAGCTCATTGACTTTTGAGAGGCAGGACCGCGCTACCTATTATGCGCGCACACACCTACAGGCAATCAAGTTCTCCATTGCTAGGGATGTTGTGACGCAGCTCACATCTCCCGGAGAAATGAATCAGGCAACACGTGTAATGCGCCTGCAATCGCGCCACCAGCTCTTCCCACAAGTGTATCGCTATGTGGACGAATATGTCGATAGGAAGGTCGACTTCCAGGGTTGCAATCCATGTGAGCTAGGACTGGAAAAATACGTCATGCGGATCAAGGAACGGCTGGTTGCGCACATCCTCCCGGACGATGACGCCGGTGAGCCTGCCCTGCTTCCAGTCATCAATCGATACCATCCAAGCGGGTCGTCATCCGATGTTGACTTCAAGACAACACGCCCGTGCGTAGGAACGCAACACAGTCACGTAAACCAAGTTGTCCTAGACACGGCAACTTGGGAGTCAAGCGCTGCATTTTGGATCGAGGATGCATGTAACGAAGGAGCAGCTCTGTTCTACGTACGGAATGATCATCTGGGCCTGGCGATCCCATATGAGTTCATGAACACCGAGCATGTATATTACCCGGATTTCTTAGTGCGCATGCCAGATGAGTCAACGCTATTGCTGGAAATCAAAGGATACGAAGATGAGCAGATGCGAGCGAAGCACGCAGCAGCCAAACGTTGGGTTGAGGCAGTAAGCAACTGGGGACAGATGGGGGTGTGGCGATTCCATGTGTGTCGGAATCCGCAAATGCTGCGACAGGAACTTCAGGAACTGACGGAGAATTGAGAGAACACCGTTCGTGGAATGGAGCAAAAAGGCACAAGAAAGTGGGACTCAAGAATAGTGGTGGGCTGGACTCGACTCCCGAGTTGAACCCGATGCCTCGGGCTGGGAAAGGAGTACAACATACGGGGTCAGACCTTTATTTTTGATTTTCTGCCTCAGCGTGCGGTTAGCGATGACGCTGATGGTGAAGCAGTCCATCTCGGGTTAGGTCACGGGCTACTCAACAGCGATTCGGTTGTGCTATCATAGTGAATGCGTATCGATTACCTGCCCGAGCGGTTAGCTGATTGATCCGCGAACTCTACGAATAGAATGAGCCTAGCAATGAGAGTGCCAAACACGTTTGTTGGCGGAAATGATGATCACTAATTTCCCTCAAGCGAATCGTCCAGTTGACCCGGAAGAGCGCTT
>JALTFO010000075.1 GCA_027007005.1 Candidatus Bipolaricaulota bacterium
CGTGTACACCGCCCCAATCTTGTAACAGGCAAGGATCGTCTCAATTGTCTCGATCCTGTTTGGCATGAGAACGAATACGCGATCACCTTTCTTTACACCGAATTGCACAAGTGCTTGTGCCAGTCGGTTGACCCTCTTCTCCAGTTCTAAATAAGTGAATTTCCTTGTCTCAGTCTTGCCAACATCGATGACCGCAGTTTTCTCAGGGAATCCGGAGAGGGAAGCGTTATTTGCTATGATATTGGCGATATTGTAGACCGATCTTGGACCAGGATAGGCACTTAGCATTGTTCTTGGGGTCATTCCTACCTCCTCTCAATGATTATTCGAGCATCATACCTCTAGGGGACTGTCTTCTTGAGTAACCACGCAACGTTTTCGGCGAATTGCCTCACAATCTCTATCCCTTCCTCATCTCTAGCCGCATCACCGATGCTGCGTGCTGTTCCGACGTTCCAGTACATCGAGCCTGGGACAATGAAGTTATTGAGGTTGAACCAAAGGAGCAACTGAGCAAGTGCGAAGTTCTGCCCCGCTCTCCTAGCAACGGTGATCGGGCCACCTACCTTCCTGTCGAATAGTCTAGGTCCACTGTGCGGGTGGTCCCGTATGCCAGGGAAGCTCGCTCGCACCAGAAGGTTCCAGATCGTAGGATGAACAGCACTATAGTGGACTGGTGATCCAACGAGGATTGCATCTGCTTCCACCATGCGCTCGAATAATTCATGAAAGTCGTCCCCATCCTGCTGGCACTCACGACTCTCCTTATACCAACACTCGTAGCATGCCCTGCAGGGATTGACAACCTTATCGACGACAGTGACGAGATCTGTTTCTATCCTATTGCTCCGCAGTGTTTCAGCAGCAACTTGTAAGTACGATTCTGTATTACTATCCTTCCTAGGACTCCCACTCAGGCATAACGCCTTCATCTCTCCTCCTTAAAGTACGTTGGCTAATCTATGCTGTCGTCAAAGGCCGAGGTACGACTTTCTGATGTGGTCGTTTCCCGACAGATCCTCGGCGGTTCCATCTAGGACGATACGCCCGTTTTCGATGACGTATCCCCGATCGACCGCCTTGAGGGCCTGATACACATTCTGCTCGGCAACAAATACCGAAGTCATCTTCTTGATCTCCCTCAACTTACGGAAGACATCCGCAACCAACGATGGCTGCAATCCCAGAGAAGGTTCGTCAAGCATGAGAAATCTCGGATTCGCCATCATCGCGCGAGCAATCGCCAGCATACGTTGCTCCCCCCCGCTCAATGTCCCAGCAAGCTGTCTGGAACGGGACTCAAGTACTGGGAACATCGCAAAGACCGTGTTCAGCCTCTCATCGATGCTTCCCCTCCCATTTGGCACATAGGCAGCGCCCGCTTCCAAGTTCCCTCGTACAGACATAATCGGGAACAGCTCCCTTCCCTGCGGGACAACAGATATACCAAGGCGGATGATTCGATGTGTCGCTAGATGATGAATGGGTCTCTCAAGGAATGTAATCGTCCCACTCGCTGGTCTGGCAATCCCAAGAATGGCGTTCACCAATGTCGTCTTTCCCGCTCCATTGGGACCGAAAAGGCCAACAGATTCCTCCCCTATATCGAGAGATAGATCCCGCAGTACATGCTGCTTACCGTAGTAGTTGTTAATCTTGCTGACGACAAGCATCTAGTCCTCCTCCCCAAGATACGCGCTGATTACACGTGGATTGCCAGATACATCCTCATAGCGCCCCTCCGCGATTATCCGACCGCCATCGAGAACGACCACCCGGTCTGTCAGCTGTCTGATTACGCTCATCACGTGTTCGACAACGCAGATCGCCATCCCGCGCGATCGGATCCCCAGCACCGCAGCGATCAGTTGATCGGTCTCATCCACATTCAGTCCGGCCATCACTTCATCGAGGAAGAGGACCTGCGGCCGAGAGGCAAGAGCACGCGCTATCTCCATCTTCTTAACTTCGAGGACAGTGAGACTCGATACATTGCGATTAAGATCACGAAGCCCCAGTGATTCACTTATTGTGTGGGCTTCGACGCGAGCTTGCTTCTGGTTCATGCCACGGCCGAACAGTGCTGCCACCATGATGTTCTGCAGCACCGTCATATCTGCAAGTGGATGAATGAGCTGGAATGTCCTACCTATCCCAAGTCTGCATCTCTCATGCGCGGGCTGCAGCGTGACATCTCTTCCATTAAAGAAGACCTTGCCGCTCGTCGGAAGGTAGACTCCGGACACAACATTGATGAATGTACTCTTCCCCGCCCCATTGGGGCCAATCACACCAAGGATCTCATCTCGCCCCAGTTCCAGATCAACTCCGCCAAGCGCAACGAGGCCGCCGAATCGGATGCTCAAAGACTTCGTCTCTAAGATAGACATCTATCCTCCTCCCTCGCCGCAACGAAGCTGTGTGAGAAGCCAAGGATATTCTTGTTTCTTGTACATGTCAGAGCCTGAGATGTGATCATTGTTCAACCTCGCTCTCTTTCGGGCTGCGCGTGCGTCCCCTCACAACTCCCATTATCCCCTTTGCCATGAACAGGGTGACGATAATGATGATCACACCATAGACGAGGTGATGCCCATAAGGGATCTCTAACTTCAGGTACTCTCCCAAGGCTCCGAGCACAAGAGCACCGATGATTGGGCCGGCCGTGCTGTGGATGCCTCCCAACAATGCCATCGCCAGTGGTAGGAGAAGAAAATTGACGTTAAAACTCCCTTCGGGGGAAACAAACCCGTATATTTCTCCGTACGCGCCCCCGATGATCCCCTGCAGTGCGGACGTGACAGCGAAAGCGAACACTAGATATTTAAAGACATTGATGCCACTCGACTTCGCTACAAGCTCGTTATCTCGAATGGAAGTCAGGGCAAAGAAGATCCTCGTCCTCTGAAAGATCTCTGAAACGGCGATAGTGATAAAGGCGATCGCAAGAGCAAGCCAATACATCTTGCTCGGATCTCCTCCAAAAATGACCGAAGGGAGCATCTTCCCTGCAGGGCCGCCCGTAAGAGCTGGAAAGTTCCTGACCACCAGCATGAATATACTTGCCAGGGC
>JALTFO010000076.1 GCA_027007005.1 Candidatus Bipolaricaulota bacterium
CATCTTCGTTCAGATCACCGGCCGTGAACTCGATGATCGTCTCCTGCCCGAGCTGTGCGGAGAGCTCCTGTGGTGATCCCTCGGCGATGATCTTCCCGTGGTCCATGATGCACACGTGATCCGCCAGCGACTCGGCCTCCTCCATGTAGTGAGTCGTCAGGATGATCCCCTTTCCTTGTGCCTTGAGATCGGTGATGATCGACCAGATGTTCCTCCGTGCTTGCGGATCGAGGCCGGTCGTCGGCTCATCGAGGAAGACCAGATCGGGATCGTTGATCAGGGCTGTACCAAGAGCGAGGCGCTGCTTCTGCCCGCCGGAGAGCGTCTTCACATGAGCATTTGCCTTCTCGGTGAGCGCGATTCGCTCCAGTATCTCTTCAACGGGCAAGGGATGAGAGAAGAACGATGCGAACAGGCGCAGCACCTCCTTCACCTTAAGGTACGGCTCGAAGTTCCCCTCTTGCAGGAGAACGCCCATCCGCTCCTTGATCGTGCGATCGACCCGCTTGACACGTGTTCCGAACACGTTGATATCTCCGGAGTCCGGATCGCGGATCCCCTCCAAGATCTCCATCGTCGTCGTCTTACCGGCGCCGTTTGGGCCAAGGAGGGTAAACACACTCGCGTGCGGGACAGAGAACGAGATCCCGTCGACAGCATGAACGTCGCCGTAGTGCTTGGTCAGACCATCGACGCGGAGGATAGTGTTGGTCTCCGTTGCTGTTGTTGGCATTCGCTAGTCTCCCGCTGGCTTGATAATCGCAGTAATGACACGGTAAGCAGGGGATTCGGGATGCCTGAAACCGGTATTTAAGAAAGCGTTACCGACGGACTCTCCGGACCACACTTCCCCCAACAAGAAAATCCACATATTGACACTATTGAACCCTACTTCTGCCGCCCCGCGCAGGTAAACGTACCAAACATCGCTTAGTTCTTGATCATCCATTCTCTTATCAGCTATATTCCAGACTGAGTTTCCCATTGCAACGCCATCTACGTTGTAAGTTCCCATTTCCCCAATTGCTTGTTGATGAGCAGGGTACACAGCACTGATATAATTCCATAATGGCTTCCAAAAATTCACGAAGTCTTTCTCCATCACGCTGGCTCTTTGGTCTGATTGAGTCTCCAAAGGTGGCGTCCAGTTGCTCTGCTCTATGTGCAAAGGTTCCTTGCCTCTGCCAGTCCAGCCCAAGAAACTCATCCTGTCTATCACTTCCCTAAAATTAAGGGGGCTTCCATTTGGATTCCAAAAGTCTCCTGTTAATATATTGTTGCCCGCTATATCAATTGCCAGCTCTCCTGTGAATTTGCTAGCGAGCGTGTCCAGCATATTCTTGATATAGTATGCGTAATTCATGTATAGCGCACTCGTTTCATCCAACACTGTCAGCGACATAACGCTGTATTTGTTCAGGGTAGGAATGATCCTCTCGAGAAGCTTGGTGTAGTTGTCGAAGAAAAGCTGTGGATCTTGCGGATCCATCATTCCTTTGCCTATATATCTATCGGTATGCGCTTGGACGTAACTCTCGCTGACGTAAAACATTGTCATAACCTTCGCCTGTAAGCCTGCTTGCGTTATGGCTTTGAGGAGAGTATCCAATTCTTCTAAGGTACTAGATCTCATGTTCCAGGGTGCAATACGGGGGTCTCTAACCGATAGTTCAAAAATGTCAGAATCAGAAGGTGTATATACGTAATAACTCATATTGAAACTAATGCCCGTGAATCCGTCCTCTCGTAGCTGAGCAAAGAAGCTGACAAGGTCATCATAAGATAGGTGTTCCATTGATTCATTCCAATCATGATCCATCCCTGCCCAGCTTTCCTTCGGCCGCCATCTAAACCCGCTCTTCACGGTCTTCTCTAGGATCCAGAGGTGATCGGCAGTTTGTATCTTGAATTCGTATTCGTAGCCCATGATCGCGTGGTCAGTGTGGTTGCTCGCTGGGGAGTGCTCCAATGGATTGCCGTCGAACGTCTTCATCTGCGCGTTGGCCAACACATCAAATGTATCTGGAAGGAAGCGCATGATCACTCCATTGCGATACACATCGATCTTCGTGATCTGCGATTTGTCGAATCCTGGTGCGTAGTTGATCTTTATCGAGTCGTTGTCGTAGATATCTCCATGCCCTTCCAAGTCCGTCAGCCAGATCTGTTCATCGTCTTCCGGCTGGTACAGCGGTTCGTCCGGGCCGGGGTAGTCGTCCCCGTACAGGATCGGCGGCGTGTTCGGATCGGGAAGTTGGGACCCCTGCTTGACGCTGGGTGAAGTGGTTTGTTGCGTCTGTGCAGGCTGTGCCTTCTTGATCCATTCATAGTCCGTTACCTTTCCCAAGCTCGGTAGCCACGTGATGGTGAATCACCCTAGGTTACGAAGATCGCCACCGCTGAACGTGAACTCCTGCCCACGTCCGCTCGGGTCCTGATCTGGGAAGACGGAATCGTGCCTGGTTATCCTGACGCTCTTTGAGAACTCGACCTCGATCCCAGTAACAGTCTTCCCCGTCTTATTGATGAACGTCTGCGATGCAGCTAATCCCACAGCGCTTATCACCAACACCGCCACCAACGCAAAACTCAGCACCCGTCCAGCCGCACTCTGCATATGCTTCACTCTCCTTGAGGTCTGTTCAGCCAACACATCAAACACAAGCCCATCCTAAGGAAGATCCTCTAAAATAGCTGAATTCAAAACTTCTGCTCTTCTTCATTCGTGCGTTTATCGCCAGCTACTTCCTGCTCCAATCGATCAAGCGGAGGCAGGAGCTCCGCAATCGCTTCTTTGAGGCCAGGCAGTCCATCCATAACCACGTTCCATACCCTGTCTAAGTCAACTCCTTCATACTGATGGATCAGGACGTCACGCAATCCAGCAACAGTGCGCCAGGGAATCTGAGGATGTGCGCTGCGGTAAGTGTCGTCCAGCCGCTCTGTTGCTTCACCGATGACTTCGAGGTTCCGCAAGACGGCATCCTGTACCATCATATCGGACATAAAGCGGTCTTTTCCATCGGATGTGTAACGTTCAATCTTCTGGATACACTCGAGGATGTGAGCT
>JALTFO010000077.1 GCA_027007005.1 Candidatus Bipolaricaulota bacterium
TCCGTCATCATCAAAATCATGCCTCCTATGATGTGACCCACGCGCGCGTGATACCAGGGCTATCTCATGCTCACCTCCCATGAGATTCTCCCCCTCCCTCCATGCTCATCTTGTGTGAGACAACTCTATGGCTCGACTGACGGCTCGCCGTGGTATAGACTATCACCATTATGTCTTCTTCATCACGGTTGCACAAGGACGAGTTCTACGCCAAGATCACCCCGTTGGATACAGATCATCTGAAGAAACTCCTCTGGGAGATCTACTGGCGCGGGGGCAAGGATTTGCGCGGGCGGATCGAGGCTCTACTAGACCCAGAAAAATCGAAGAAACGAGCCGAAGAGCTCCCTGATGGGGATGAGACCCTGCAAGATGTCCTCGCATTCGTGGCCTTGGCTCGTTCCGGCGCGTACATGGGGGGAACCCGTGCGGTGTCTCGTAGTGAGAGATCAAAGTGGCGAGTCACCTTCCGCAAGCTCTTCAAAGAGGCCGCATTGCTCCTAACGCATACAGATATGGAGTACGGTGCACCCGCGATGGAAGAGTTGATCGATCTGGCCAGCGAAACAAAAGATTTCACGTACTTCCACTCCGAGGATCCAGTGGCCGCAATGCGGATAGTAATATCAGATCAAGCGCAGCTCTTGTGGAGAACCTACCTAGCACATGAAGGATTTCCATCCTTTGCTAAGCGCGCCGCATATCAGTTTATCCGCTGGGAAAAGCCTTATGGCTGGACAGTCTACGGCGAAGGGTGGGTAAAAGAGCACGAAACAACGCTGACTTCGGTCTTGGCTCAGATGCTGAAGGGGTATGATGCCTGGGTGGAGTTCACGGATTCCTATCTAGCGGCGCTCGATCACGTTGCACCTGTCACTGCACCGACCAAAGGCAAGAAGAAGCCATCGCAATGGGATAACAGGAAGAAGGAGTTGGCACGAGAAAAGCGCGCGGAGAACCTTGCCGAGTGGAACGGCCTTATCTTAGAGCGATTGCAAGGGACCGATGCCGAAGACCGACTGCATCGGCTAGTACATCATCCCGCCTTCAAAGGGGTGCAGGGCACGTTCCTACAGGCAAAGCTCGCACACCTTCAAGGAAACCAACAGCACGCGCAACAGTTGCTGAAAACGTGCCTGCAGCATTGGCCCGGGTACCGTCCTTTCCTCGCACTTGCCGATGAGATCGGGCTACTTACTAGGGGCGTTGACCGCCCAAAGTGAGAACGTTAGTGTTAGGTGGTGGAAGATGCGAGGCTGGACATGAAGCACCGCTCTTCCAGGTAGGAAAGCAGAGGGCGAGGAGGACCGCGAATGGCGATAGTCCACATAAACCGCAAAGGCGACAGTTACTACCTGCATCAAGGAGTGACGAAGAAGGGGAATCCCAAGTACTACTTCTCACTGAGTGAGGAAGGCACTTTGGTCGATGCCATCCCAGAGGGCTATGAGATCTACGAGAATCCGAACGCGCAGGTCTTCCTGCGCAGGATCCCTGAGCGCGTGTTCACAGAGGAAGAAATCGACATCGTTCGGAACAGTGTTAAGGACCTTTCCGCCTTGAAGGACTTCAAGATCGACGTAAAAAAGAACGCGATCGTCGTTTTCGAGCCGAATCAGAATATCGACTCGCTTGTGAAGACATTCTCAGCCTTTCCCGGGCAAAACAGGGCAGAAATAAGGAAGATGTTGGACTGGACCGTCACTTACTCGCCGACTATGAGATTCGTCCTTGAGGACGCCGTCGAGCGCGAATTTTCGGTGCAAAGGATGTCTTACATTGGTCCTGATCCTGATTGGTTGTTCTTGAACATAGGCGATCTCGAAAGCCTGGCCAAGGAGTACTGCTTTCATCTAGGGAGAGAGTCATTCTATTACCTCAACTGAGATTAGATCGCTCAATAAACATCGAATCTTGGTTCTTGATGATGTGCAGGGGGCCTCTTTCATAAGGTTGCACTTCCTGATCACCTCCAGAAGTTGAGGTTGTGGTGCTGCCCTAGCTAGACCGGTCAGCTTGCCTCCTGCGCCTAGTGTCGTGCTCTGAGTGTGATACGCATTACGGAAACGGTCGCGAAATACCGGTACACTACTGTGTTGGTATTTGTCACTTATCGATCGATGCAACGGAAGCTCCTTTCCGCCTGGAAGAAGGGAGTTCACCAGGGAGGGTGATGCGAGGCAAATGGCTGGTCAACGACGCGTAAGGTTTATGATGTCTTGGGGATTACTGCTGGCGGTGTTGCTTGTCTCTGTTGTTGTGCTTGGGGCAGATCTTACTGTGTTCCCCGTTGCTAGTGAGGGGGACTACAAGAACGTTGATCTTTCTATCGGATATGGCAACACACTCTATCTCACATACATAGAAAATGGAGATACACTTCACCTCTTGCATTCCGAGGGGGATTGTCAGACATGGAGTTCAACCTATGTCTCACACGGGGTTCATTCCCCCATCGATGCGACCCTGTTCTCCACAAGTGGCAGCGAATCGATCTTGGCCTATTTGGATAATGGAGTGCCGATACACGCGAATTTCTACTCCACAAGTGGTCAAGCGTTCTCTCTCTCGTGGGATAACGCAACGGTTGGCTGGCCCTCATTGGCAGGGAGCGAAGCCAGTGATGTTCCAGCGGGGTTTCGTTACTTTGCAGCTCTTCCGGTGATTGAAGCCTCTAATGGACGCAAGAGGATCCATCTATATAGCACAAGTACCAATGCATTCGGCTGGTATGAGATCCCAAGCCCATTCTCTAGCACACTCTATCAAGCGGACCAACCATCGATTCTCTCATCAGGCAGCCGATTACATGTGGTCAGCAGACGGTGGAACGAATCGGACAATCATCACCAGATTTTCTACAGTCGTTCAGAGACTGGCCAGTACGATCTGTGGCAGACGCCGGTCAAGCTATCGACAACCTCAAGTGACTGTCGCAATCCGCGTATTGTAGGTAGAGGCAACAATCTGATAGTCTTCTGGGAAGTAGAGCACGCTACAGGGGATACCGACATCGAGTATTGCACAACCGAGGATGGAGGGGCAACGTGGTCATCGGTTTACACGTTCGCAGATACCACAGCCGATGAGGAGTTGTGCGATGTTTATCTCGATACAGGCGACTACCTGCAAGTTCTCTATCAAGTAGACGGTGTACCTTTCTATCGCCGCGCATACGTGCCCGATTGGTCGTTTGGCCCTCTTCAAGTTCTACCATCTCTTCCGGCAGGGAAAAGCTGGTTACAATCAGACAGTGCCCGCTCGAGAGGCGCGATCGTTGGGGATCAAAACGGTGACCCAATCATGATATTGCGGGCATCGGATAACCACTTATACATGGTCCTTTCGACAACAGCTGTAGCTCCCTCTCTTTGCACGAGCGTTGACTATCTCGATTTTGGAACCAGTGCAACAAAGAAGAAGATTGAGGTGTGGAACTGCGGCGGGGGCACGCTCACATTCACTGCGGGTGACAACCGATCGTGGATCACTATCAATCCAACCTCCGGCACCAGCAGCGGAGAACACGAGCCGATAACTGTTTCCGTGGACCGTTCAGGGCTTAGCGCAGGTCATCACACAGGAACGGTGACCATAACCGGTTATTCTGCCGGTGGCGGGCACAGGGATTACTTCATAGGCGTTACGCTTGACATAGGATGCGCCCCTCTTTCGCCACCGACTGGAGTTACTGCCACGAAGGGAGATAACACGGACATGGTCACTGTAAGCTGGGCCGTTGTGGCCAATGCTGCGCATTATGAGATCTATCGTGCACAATCTCAGTACGGGACTTACCATAAGATCAAGGAAACGACCACCTCATCTTATGACAACTATGACGTTACGGCCGGCATAACATACTGGTACAAGATCAAGGCGTGCAACAGCTGCGGATGCAGCGCGTTCTCTAGGGCAGATAGCGGATATACGCCGCAGCGCAGTGTAAGCGCTCCGCAAGTGCCTACAGGCCCGGCTACGGGAAGGGTCAATCAGTCCCTCAGCTTCACAACCGGGGGATCTACCTGTTCTTTGGGGCATGCACTTCAGTACTCGTTCGACTGGGGAGACGGCATGCGGTCCGCTTGGAGCACAGCGGTGACCGCCACGCACTCATACCGGGCGCGCGGAACCTATTACATTCGTGCCCAGGCTCGGTGTTCCGTGGATACGACATTACAGAGCGAGTGGTCATTCACTAAGACTGTGAAGATAGATATCGTCCCCGGAGCTCCAGGTAATGTTAAGGCAACCAATGGAGCCTACTCGACAGAGATACGCGTATCTTGGGATGCGGTAAGTGGAGCAACGCGCTATGAGGTTTACAGTGCTTCCTCGCAGAATGGTTCCTACGCCAAACTTGTCGAGACCAAAGGAACGTCTTACGCAAACGACGGAATCACCACGGGAAAGGTATATTGGTACAAGGTGAAGGCATGTAACGATATCGGTTGCAGCGAGTTCTCTGTCGCCGTCAGCGGTATGGCCAGCGAGCTTAGTTTGAGATTTGTCACTGACATGGACACAGTGCGCGTTCCAGAAGAAGGGACAGCGGTCTTTCAGGTGAAGCTGTCAATGCAACCGACAGAGACAGTAGAAGCGAAGGTCAGCAGGAGTGAGGGAGATACCGACATCACGGTGACAGACGGGATTACGTTGACGTTCACTGAGGAAGATTGGAACACGTATCAGACGGTCACTCTCGCAGCAGCGAAGGACAGTGATACGGTAAACGGAACGGCAAAGATCCTCATCCACCGTACTGATGGCGACGTGATTGCCGACAAGGAGATCGAAGCCATTGAGGACGATCTCTTCCCAACGAGCAATGTCCAAGAGTGGGAATGGTTCGATGCCGGATGGAGCATGATTTCCGTTGGGCTCAACCCGGATGATCCATCTCCGGCGAAGGTCTTTGACGAGGTTACAAGCGACTTGCAGCTTCAACATTGGGATTCTGAAACACAAACCTGGCAGAGTGTGAGTGACGGGACGCTGACGGAAGTGGACCCATTCTCCGGATACTGGCTGTGGCTACCCAAGGGGCAGTGGATAGCGGTGGAAGGAAGCTCACTTGCTGGAATCCAAAGATGCACTCTCGGTCCGGCAGGAGGGCACATGATCGGAGTTCCCTACGAAGTGGCCTGGGGATCAGGATCGAGTGGTTCGATCACCGTGGAACGCGTTGATCGAGGCGAGGTGCTTGAGGTGAAGAGCCTCGTCGCGGCCGTTACGGCTGGCTGGATCTATGATACAGTTTGGGCATGGGACAACAGGACACAGGCGTGGCAGCGTTACTCCGTTACGTCTGGGGTAACGATGGATCCGTGGCAAGGCTACTGGATAGACACGTTTGTGGATGACTTAGTCCTCAGGTTCTCTCCCGAGCCGTGGCGAGGCACAGCTGTTGCTGCAAGTTCAAGGAAGAATGTTGAAGACCCACCCAGGCCAGGGACTCCTTCCAAGGGGATCGCTTCTATCTCCGTGCGCTGCACGCCGGCAACGGTGACTGACTTGGGCAGCGTGGAGTTTTCGGTAGCGGGGATCTGCCCGTGCAGCGTGCATGGGGTACAGGCGAACATCTACGACCTCTCTGGCCGCCGTGTGTGGAGTGGCGAAACGGAAGGGCCAAGCTTGATCTGGGACGGTCGCGATGACTTGGGACAACAACTGGCAAACGGGGTCTACGTTTATCGCGCTCATGTGAGGATCGACGGGCGATGGGTCGTCACCCCGGCAGGCACAGTGGTGATCCTACGGTGATGGGCAAGAAGCCTCTTACTGGGGCTACTTGGCAGAAAGGAGCGCTGTTTTCCGTATTGCTGGTCGTGATTGTCTCGCTCACGGCGCTGAGCGCGATAACGTTTGAGGTGAGCAAGCAGACGATCACGGTGCCCGAAGGCGACAGTACAACGATCGGCATACGTTTGTCCTCCGCTCCGCTCTCCACCACTAGAGCGCGCATCAACTGGATCGCTGGTGACACCGATATTTCCATCCTCGGGAACAGCAGACTTACGTTCGATGCGAACAACTGGTCACAGTACCAGTACGTCACGTTAGCGGCAGCAACAGATGACGACCACGACAGCGGCAGTGCCGTCCTACGCATCCATCGCATCGCCGGGGACCCCGTACCGTACAAGGATATCACCGCGATCGAGGAAGAGCGTGTGGGTAACTGCGTATCACTCCCGTCCGGTTGGAACCTTATATCGATGCCGATAGATCCCGATGACCCATCCCCGGAAGCGGTCTTCGATGAGGTCGATCCGCTTTACCTGTACTCGTACAACGGCACAGGCTATGACAGCTCAGTGAGCGCAAAATTGAATACGGTTGCTGCCATGGGGGGGTACTGGCTCTACCTGAGTGAACCGACGAAGATCTGTGCGGAGGGTGACCCGCTGAAGGGAGCACAATCCGTAACGCTTAGCAGCGCCGGATGGCACATGATCGGTGTACCCTACCGGGTAAGTTGGGGTGCGGGAACAGCAGGAGGCTCAGGACCACCACCACCGCCAGGCATGATGGGGACATACATTCCCATCATGGGCAGAGGCCTTGAGGAAGGTCCAGCAGGATCGATAACCGTGATCAAAGATGGGCAGACTGAAAGCTTGGCTGATGCAGTGACAGCCGGCTGGATCTATGGCACAGTTTGGAAGTACAGCTCTGCAGAGGGAGCGTATTCTACAATGGGGATCTCTGACGGGAAAGCGCTTGTACCGTGGACTGGATACTGGGTGTTGACGTATGCGGACAACGTAAAATTTGTGTTCTCTGAGAGTAGTGGGTCACAGATATCGCCATCACCACCACCTCCTCCCACTGTTTGGAAGGCACGATCGCATGTTATGATCAGTCCCCCCGCACCACCGACTTTGCCTCACGGAGGACTACCGTGGAGTGACCTTCTTGGATTCACGAATATCCCCAACCCGATTACAGACATCCACACAACAACGTTCATTGTGAAAGGGAAAGCTGCTAATATGGTAGAGGCAGTGAAGGTTGAGATCTACGATCTTGCAGGAGCGCTCGTGTATGAGAGCGGCGAGGTTGCAGGAACAAGCCTCGCTTGGCACACGGATAACAACAGCGGCGAATACCTGGCCAACGGTGTGTATCAGTACATGATGTACGCCAAGGTTCAGGGAGAGTGGGTTGCAAGCGACATCAAACTAGTCCTAATACTGAGGTAACAGAGAGTCCGTGGAACTATGTGGGTGTGGCGGAGAGGCCTTTGGTATCTGCCCCACCCACTGATTCCAACTCTAGGAAGGCGTTACAGCGTAAACGTGGTGAGATCATTGAGCGGACGTTTGCTCATATCTGTGAGACGGGAGGAGCGAGGCGTACGGCCATTGAGAGGGCAGGAGAATCTAAACAAGCGCTGCCTGCCACAGTTCTGGCGAGCCCGGGTTTCGTGATGCGTTATCTGCTTGGTCGAGGAACGCCGCGAGGGCTGGGAGAAACGTTGAGGTGCACTGCACAGGTGATTGCGCGTTTCACATCCTTCCTCGAAACGCTAATTCCTTAGGGGTGGATTCCCCGCCCCTTGGGCGTTCTGTTCACAAAGCCTTTTTGATACCCCGTCCGCTTGCGTCGGGGTAGTTCATTGAGCGCCTGGTTCACTTCACTCACTCAGTACGAACGGCTTCGGGCACTCGCAAGTTACCCTCTCTCATACATAGACAACTCTCCAACATGACGTAGATTAACATATAGTCAGCACCAGAACTGCAGATCGCTTGGGGTAATCTGGTAGAGGAAGCAGGCTTGACGTGCAATACAGCAGTTAACCTCGGCTGATGCAATATTACTACTCTGCGACCCATATTTTGAGGTCGATTGTATGTTATGTCCATAACTTAATTCTTCAGCGTAATCTCCATTACAGACTCTGGGGAGGGATTGTGATATACTGGCGTGGATGTCCGCATTATATGAGGACTTGGGTTGCCTCATGATGATACGTGTGTCGTGTCTTGTGGGGACGCGGCTGTTCGCTGCGGATGGTTACTTGGGAAGAGGCAAGAGGAGGCGAGTAGGTGAGGGCAAGAGAAAAGGGCTAGGAAGTAGTGTCTTGTTGGTGGTGCTTGTACTATTGTTGAGGACCATAGGCTTGGCAAACACGGCTGAATCATCGATGATGTAGTTTAAGGGGACGCTAGTTCCGTTTTCCCCGGGTACTTCTGGATCCGGATATACCGGGGGCTATGCCACGGCGGACGGATATTACGGTGGTGGGTCAACGTATATCTGAGAGACGGGGCTAGAGCAATCTTCGATGGATGTCACTGGGTAGTGAGTACTATGCACATGGTCCAGTGACCGGCCTCAACGCTACACCACTGCCAAGGGAATCCGAGGGGGCAATTAGGAACTAAGGAGGCAGTTGATATGAGGGAAAATTGGTTCGTGTTGGCAACGGTTCTGTTGGTTGTTGGTGTCGCTCTTGGCGCGCTGGCGGCCCCGCCACAGATTGCAGGCGTGGAGAAGACTGGTGACAAGACAGTGCTCATCAGTTTTGATGAGTCGGTGCAAGCCTACAGTACGGTAGAACTGGAGGATTGGACCGTGGGAGGGACGAACCCCATCGCCCATGACTGGAAGAGTTCGAGCCAGTTGGAGCTCACGTTCGCAGCTGCGGTCACGTTAGCCGTGAACCTAGATTATGACCGGCTCGCTGGGGTCGACGACAGCATAAAGGAGGCGACCGGGCTTCCGCTGTACGACGCTACGGTAGCGGTCACGGACACGACCCCGCCGTCGATCGTCTCAGTTAGGACGATCGATACTAAGAAAGTGGAGGTCAAGTTCGACGAGGCAACGGATCAGGGGAAGGACAACGCCCCATGGTCGATCTTCGAAGACCCGGCAAACGTGCCTGCGGCCGTAGGAAATCTCACTTGGGGCGATGACTATACGCTCCAGATCGAGTTCCCCAACGCCGTCAAGGCCGGGGATACCCTGTTCTACGATCAGAGCAAAGCGGCCACCGATGTCAAGGACAAGAGCGGGAACGTCCTTCCGGACAAGTACGTGACGATCGCCGATGGACTCGCCCCGACGATCACGAAGGTCGAGCAGACCGGAGAGAAGACGGTCCTCGTGACGTTCAGTGAGTACGTGACGCACAACTTCGAGGCGGTCGACTGGGTAATCGTAGGTAACCCGGCGCTGAGCGGGGTATTCACAGATGACGCAATCAACAAGGTGACGACCCTAGAGATCACGTTCACGAACGCGATCGCGACCAACATCAATTACTATGAGTACCGCGGGACTCCCGACAGCATCACCGACCTCGCTGGGAACCCGCTCGCTGACTCGGGTGTTATAGCGGTAGTCGACACGATTTCTCCAACGATCGTGAGCGCAAAGAAGACTGACGATAAGAAAGTAACGGTCAAGTTCAGCGAGAATGTTCCTGGAGCGTACGAGGCCGGCGACTGGTGGATCGGGGAAGATCCGGCGAATGCGCCGGCAGCCCCTACCATCGCTGGTGATACGTGGACATTTACGTTTGCAAACGACGTCACGGTCGGCAATCACCTCTACTACGACCAGGATGCCACGACAGCGGACAGCGTAAAGGACCCAGCGGGTAATCCGCTCGAAGACACCTCAGTTGAGATTACCGACGGGATCCCACCGACGTTTACGAATGTGGATATCACCGGCAACAAGGCAGCTCGCGTCAAGTTCGATGATGTAGTCACAAACAATTTTGAACCGGGCGATTGGTGGATCGCCGAGACCGGGACCCATCCGATCGGCGGGGTATTCTCCGTCGTTACGCCGGCGGCGCCCGCCGCTCCGTACAGCGTGCTCGACCTCACGTTCAACGTGTCGCTGGTAGCTGGAAGGAACCTCCACTACGAACAGGCGGGAGGTACTGTTCCTGACAGCATTAGGGACGCAAACGGGAACGCTATGCTAGACAAAGATGTCGCAATGGCCGCCGGCGTAACGAC
>JALTFO010000078.1 GCA_027007005.1 Candidatus Bipolaricaulota bacterium
GCCCGGAAGGTTCGCTAGCCCTGCACCGGCAAGGACATCTACTTCCAAGCTTTCATCCCCTAAAGTCACCTCCAAGAGACGTCGGATATACTATGCGGGCATACAGTCAATTCCCGCAACCGGACTTACACCGGCTAGACACGCGGCCCTATGGGCTGCGAACGAAGTACACGAAGAATAGATTGCTATCGTCGCAAGAGCCGATCAATCAATGAGGAAGACAGGCATTTGCTTAACGCAAAGAATCTTCCCTCACATGTTTCTTCGTGATCTTCGTGTCCTTCGTGGTGAACACTTCTTGGCATCAACCTGGGAGAAAAGACGATAGGGAACTAGTCCTGCACTCGCACGCTAAATCATGAGGAGGGAAGAGGGGGACTCGGTTTCCCTTGCCCTGCCGATTCGAACGGCAACCATCCAAAGGCTGGTCAAGCGCCGCCAAGGAGGTGAAACAGCGCGCCTTTTCTTACCTTCGGCTTGGGTTGTAAACCCAAAACTCGGTCGACACCTAGTCGCGGACTCGCCGACTTCTCGATTTGCATCTTGCGGCGTAAGTCCCCCTTTGTTGTTTGGTGGTGACTGCCTCAGCCCAGAAGGCCGAGATAATATTCAAAAGCGCTCAACCTCGAGCGCTCATTATCATCACTTACTCAACACGGCCGAAAGTATAACGACCACTTTCAAGGCTGTCAAGGGGACAAAGCGCCCAATTTTAGCAGATTATGGGTAGAGGCGGTTCAGTTGTCTGGCAAACGGAATGGTCTCGCGGATGTGTGATATGCCACAGATCCAGGCGATCGTCCGCGCCACACCGAGGCCGAAACCGGAGTGCGGCACAGACCCGTAGCGACGCAGATCAAGGTACCACTCGTACGGCTCAAGCGGTAGATTCTTCTCCTTCATCTGCGCGATCAACTCTTCTAGATCGTCGGCGCGCTGGCTCCCGCCAATCAACTCGCCGTAGCCCTCCGGACCGATGAGGTCGGCAGCAAGGACACGGCTCGGATCGGCCGGATCGCGTTTCATGTAGAACGGCTTCATCTCGGTCGGGAAGTGTTCGATGAACACGGGCTTACCGAAGTGCTCTCCGAGCGTCGCCTCGTGCGGTGCGCCGAAGTCGTCGCCGAAGGAGACGTCGTGACCAGCCTCCTGCAGCAGCTTCACGGCATCGCCATAGTCGATACGTGGGAACGGGAGGGTAACCTCCTCGCGCAGCAGGTCGACGTCACGCTTCAGTTGCTCAAGCTCTGTCTTGCGTTCTGTCGTTACAGCATCCACCACGTAGGCGATCATCTCTTCCTGAAGTCGCAGGTTGTCTTTGTGATCATAGTAAGCCATCTCAGCTTCGGCCATCCAGAACTCGGTCAAGTGCTTGCGCGTTTTCGACTTCTCCGCACGGAAGACTGGCCCAATCCAGTAGACCTTCCCGAGAGCCATCGCCGTCGCCTCCAGGTAAAGCTGCCCGCTCTGGCCGAGGTAGGCTTTCTCACCGAAGTAGTCGACCTCGAACAGTGTTGTTGTCCCCTCCACGGATGTGCCGGTGAGGACAGGGGCTTCAGTGGCGACAAATCCCTTCTTGTAGAAGAAATCCCGTAGAGCGCGGAAGACGGCGTCGCGCACACGCAGGATCGGAACTTGCCTTCCAGTGCGCATCCACAAATGGCGGTGGTCCATGAGGAAAGAAGGTGTGTGCTCCGTCAACTCTATCGGGAACGGCTCCGTCGGTTCATGGACGACCTTCAATGCGCTTAGCTGAAGCTCGCATCCACTGGGGGCGCGCTTGTCCTCGCGCAGCGTGCCTGTAACGATGATCGATGTCTCACGCTGCAGCCGATCGGCAACGGCGAACATCTTCGGCGATTCCGGCTCGGTGATGATGCCTTGGATCACGCCCGTTCCGTCCCGCAACTGCAGGAACATGATCTTCCCGCTGGAGCGTTTGTTATACAGCCACCCGCGCAGCGTTACTTCTTCTCCTATGTGACGGGGTGCTTCATCGATCGTTATCGTCTGCATTGTGTCTCCTCTCAGTAAGTGATTGAATCATTCAGTAAGTAAGAGATTAGAAGGAGGAAGTCACCTTTGCAAGGAGTTCGTCTCCTCCACCACTGTTTCTGCCGATCGCGGATCAACTGGAATCGGTTCGATCGAGATGGGCGGCTCCTTGATGATACGGTGTTTCCAATTGCCAGATAGGAAGAAGCCAATCGACACTGCGGAAGCTCCGAAGTTGGAGATGAACATTGCCCACCACACGCCATCCGCTCCCATGGAAAGCGAAAATCCCAGGAAGTAGACAAGCGGAATACGCAGCGCCCACAACCGGAACAGGGAGAAGAACATGGAGTACACAGTGTGCCCGGATCCTTGATAGGTCCCGATGATCACCTGCAGGATCCCCATAAACGGGAAGGCCATGGCGGTGATGGCGAACATGCTCGCACCAAGAGATATCACTTCCGGGTCGTTGATAAAGATGCGTACAAGTGATGTGCGCAGGAAGTAGACAGCAACGCTGGCGACGATGAGGAACGCAGTGGAGATCTCCATCCCAATCCATGCCGATCGCTCAGCCCGTTTTGTTTCTTCGGCCCCCAGATTCTGTCCAACCATGGTCGCTGTCGCTTGTCCGAGGCCCATTGCTGGCATGATGGCAATCGAGATGATGCGGTTTCCTATTCCAAACGCGCTCACCACGGCGGTACCGAAGCGGGCAAGGATGCCGGTCATGATGGAAAAGCCAAGCGCTGTCCCCGATTGGCCAAATGATGCCGGCCCGCCGATGACGAGAATATGCTTCACCGTTGCCCACTGCAGGCGCAGATGGCGCAAGCGCAAATGGATCCCTACCTTCCCAGAGAAGAGGAGGTAGAGACCGTAGATAGCGATCATCCCTCGCGAGAGGACAGTCGCCACGGCGGCGCCTGTTATTCCCCAAGCGGGGAACGGTCCCCACCCGAAGATGAACAGCGGATCGAAGACGATGTTCAACACGACGGAGATACCCATCAACTTCATCGGAGTCATAGTATCTCCCACTCCGTTGAGCAAGGAGGTGACAATGAACATTCCAAACATCGCTGGGATCCCACCGTAGATGATCCGCAGATACGAGGTTGCCGCTGGGAGGAGATCCGGTCCTGCCCCCATCGCCACCATCAATGGGCGTGCGATGAAGATACCAGCGATGCCAAGAATCAATGCAAGGATACCAGTGAAGGCAAAGACCTGGCCAGCCGCGTGATTTGCCTCCTCGTGTCGCCGTGCACCGGTGTACTGTGCAACAAGCGCGGTGCCCGCAATGGTGATCCCAGCACCAACGGAGATCATCAAGAAAACAAGGGGCCAGACAATCGTTGGAGCGGCGATCGCCACCTTTCCGAGGCGTCCCAGCCACAGCGTATCGACGAGGTTGTAGATCGTCTGAAATAAGTTGGAGAGCATCACCGGCCACGCGAGAACAAGAAGCGTGCGGGCAATCGGCCCGCTCGTCAAGTTCCTGTGTTCTGGTGTAAACATCCCTGCAGCCATACGCACTATTGTACCAGCTTACGCAGTACGTGTCCCATGCGAGGCAACATCTAGATCCCTCATCACACAATCTGTGCAGGAACTGACCACCGTGAAGGGATGGTTCCATTGGCACAATGTGATCCTGGCTCGCATTTTGCGAGAGGATAGTCATGAGGATGGAGTGTGAAACTTGTCTGGTTTGCCTGCTCTTGCTGCTCTTGTGAGTATCGTTACATGCGGGCGTCTGGCCTGGGGTCGGTGTTTAGATGCAGCTCTGTTGCAGCGCCTGAATCCATATATAAAGTCGCATGTTCTATCACATGAAGCTGCTCTTTCTTCAAATCTCCAGTAAGCCCTGGCGCAAGAAAACGAAGCTACCTCTCAGTAATCGAGAATTTGCGATAGGAACAGCTTCGTACGCTCGTGTTGAGGGTTGTGGAAGAACTCCTCGGGGGTATTCTCTTCAACTATCTGTCCATAATCGAAGAATATGATCCTATCTGCTACCTCCCGCGCAAAGCCCATCTCGTGAGTGACGACAACCATCGTCATTCCACTTCTAGCCAGCTCTTTCATCACATCCAGCACTTCTTTGATCATTTCTGGGTCCAACGCCGAGGTTGGTTCATCGAAGAGCATGATCTTGGGAGACATGGCTAGAGCTCGTGCAATTGCCACACGCTGCTGCTGTCCACCGGAGATCTGTCCGGGGTACTTATCCGCCTGATCAGGGATGCCAACCCGTTCCAGGAGTTGAAGCGCTACCTCGTCAGCCTTGCTCTTCTTCATCTTCAACACCCAGAACGGGGCAAGTGAGACGTTCTGCAACACTGTAAGATGCGGGAATAGATTGAACTGCTGAAATACCATTCCCACATCGCGACGTATGGCCTCTATATTCCGCAGGTCATTCGTTAACTCCACGCCGTCCACGATTATCTGCCCTTTCTGATGTTCTTCCAAACGATTGATCGTACGAATGCAGGTAGACTTTCCAGAGCCAGAGGGGCCGCAAATTACCAGTACTTCACCCGTGCGCATGGAGAAGGATATCCCCCTAAGCACATGAAAATCACCATACCATTTGTGCACATCGCGGTAGATGATGATCTCTTTAGTATTTGTTATAGGCAAAATCTATTTCCTCCTAACGTTCCCCCACACCAAGTGACTTCTCTATCCTGCGACTGATGTAGGACATTGAGTAGCACGCGATCCAGAAAACTACTCCGATGAAGACATACAGCTCAAATATCGTTCCCCGCCATTGTATGTTTCCCATAATGCTTCGCGAAATATGCAACAACTCAAGGATAGCTATGAATCCGAACAGCGTTGTGTCCATGAACAAGGAGATGAATTGACCGACAATCGCTGGGATGACGAGGCGCAATGCTTGTGGCATGATGATGAGCGTGGTGGTCAATAGCTTATTTAGCCCTACAGCGCTCGCAGCCTCGTACTGCCCCTTAGGGATCGCCTGCAACCCACCACGGACGTTCTCCGCCATGTATGCTGCTTCAAAGGCAGTAATGGTCATCATCGCGCGTATCAGCAGGTCGGGGCGCACATTCGATGGTAGGAGCAGCTGCAGCATGATGCTAGCCATGAAGAGGAGTGTGATCAGTGGAACCCCACGGATCACTTCTATATACGTGGTACAGACGAACCTGATCGCCGGAAGCTCACTCCGTCGACCGAGGGCAAGCAGTATACCAACTGGGAACGAGAGCGCGATCCCCACTACAGCTCCGATCACGTTGAGCATAAGTCCCCAACTGTTCCTCCCCGGAACAACTGGGAGGAGGCCAGGTATGCCATTGATTAGCATGATAGTTACTGGTAAAGACAGAACCCACAGGGAGATCTCCAAGTGTTTGTATCGACGGAAACGTTTTGCGAAGTGTCCGAAGAGGAAGCCGATCCCGGAAGATCCTGCTAACCCGATTATCCATCCCCGCGTTTCCCAGGAGAAGGGAATAATTGCTAGCACGACAGATACTAAAGCGACTGTCATTGAGATGTGGCGCATCAAGCCACCGTGAGATCCTCCAGCAGATCCAACTAGAAAGGATAAGAAATAGAGGGTTGTCCAAATGCGCCACACGGACTCGACAGGATAGGTACCGACCAACAACAGCTTCAGGTTGGCAGGGATGACCTCCCATCGTGCCCCTAGAGCCCACTTACCGAAACTGAGAACAAGGCCCACGATGAGCACAGTAAAGACCACGGTGAGAATAGCATTAAACCAACTGCTAAAGAGATTCTGTTTTAGCCACCGAAGAACAGGAATCCTTTCAATTGGGGGTGGAAGCTCATTTCCATACGGGTGAGCCTTCTTCTCTTCCATCATCAACGCTCCACCAGTTTCATGCGCTTGTTATAATAGTTCATTGCCAGTGATGTGAGCAGGCTCATGGTCAGGTAACTAGCCATAATCAGCAGGATCATTTCGACGGCTCGTCCAGTTTGATTAAAAATAGTAGTACCTACATTCATCAGATCGTAGTATCCAATAAGAATTGCTAAGCTAGAGTTCTTGGTAAGGTTCAGGTACTGACTAGCCAAAGGAGGAATGATGACTCGCAACGCTTGGGGAAGTATCACCAGACGAAGAACCTGCACCTTGCTGAGGCCAACTGCACTGGCTGCCTCAGTCTGCCCTTTGCCGATTGCCAGTATGCCCGCCCGCACGATCTCAGCGATAAACGCTGCTGTATAAACCGACAAGCCAACAAGAAGTGCCGTAAACGATGTTGACAACGAGAGCCCACCCGTGAAGTTGAACCTCTTCAATACAGGGACGGTAATGTTCAGAGGATTCCCCGGGGTGATGAACCACCCGGCGACCAGGACCACTATGAAAACAATTGCTGCCCATATGATCGGGAACCCTGGACGCTCTGCACGCTTAAGCTGGATGCGCCGAAACATAAAGACGGTAATTGCCAGTATGAGTCCTCCAACTATGTACCACGCCCAAGAGCCAAACGAGTTCGTCAGCGTCACCCAAGGTATGTTCACTCCGCGCCTGGTTAAGTAAATTGAACCAGGCAGATGGATGCTATTCTTAACCAAGGGCAGTGCCGTTAACATCACCGCAAAATACCAGAAGAATAGCTGCACAAGCAATGGAATGTTGCGCACTACTTCCACATAGAAGCCGGCAAGCTTTTTCACGAGCCAGTTGCTCGATAAGCGAGAGATACCAACGATAACACCGATTATCGTCGCGAGCACAATCCCGATTACAGAAACTTTTATTGTATTAACGATCCCAACAAGGAACGCATACCCATTGGTGTTAGTTGGGCTGTAGTGTAGGCCCTCAGAGATAGGGAATCCGGCTGTATTCGTGAGGAACCTAAAACCAATTCTTAACCCGGAGGCCTTCAGATTGTTTTGCAGGTTATTGAATAACCACCATATTCCAGCGGCAATAAGCACAAGGAAGGCAATCTGGGCTATTACACGTAGAACCCGAATATCGCGCCAAAATGGAATCGGCTGGGAGGAAGCAACCTTATTGCTCAACACTTACTCCTTCCAAGGACAAAGAGCAGAGTACAGCCTGCCATGCAACAGGCTGTACTCATCAGTTTAGACTTCTAGCGCCATGCTGGGCAGTAAATCAGCCCGCCATTGGTCCACAGAGCATTGAGCGATCCAGCTCGCGGTATATCAAGGCCATCAGGCCCCAAGTTACGAGCATAGATCTCACCGTAGTTTCCAACGGCTTCGATCACCTTGACGGCCCAGTCTTCAGAGAGGCCAAGCTTCGCGCCCATTCCGCCTTCTTTTCCGAGGAAGCGCAGAACTGAAGGGTTATCGCTCTTGAACGTCGCCACATTGGCCTGAGTAATGCCATGCTCCTCAGCGAAGAACGTAGCGAATACAGTCCACTTTACGATGTCGAACCATTCATCATCACCGTGGCGAACTACTGGCCCTAACGGTTCCTTGGATATCGTGTCTGGAAGGATTATGTTGTCACTAGGTACTTTAGCGGTTGTTCGAAGCGATGCAAGCTGTGACTTGTCGCTTGTGTAAGCATCGCAGCTGCCGGCATCGTACGCGCCGAAAGCGGCTTCTGTGTCAGCGAACACCTGTGTCTTCAATGAAAGACCATGAGCGCGGAACACATCGGCCAGGTTGCCTTCGGTGGTTGTACCTGAAGTCACGCAGACAGTGGCGCCATCCAAGTCTTTGATTGACTTGATTCCGTCGGCCTTGCGAACGATGAAACCCTGTCCATCGTAAAACGTCGTCGGGCAGAAATTGAGCCCCAGATCTTTGGAATCACGGGTAAGGGTCCACGTGGTATTCCGGATCAACACGTCGATCTGGCCCGTCTGCAGAGCAGTCAGCCGCTCTCCAGCGGTTAAGGGAATGAATTTAACTTTCACACCGATCGCCGCGGCGATGGCCCGGCCATAGTCGACATCAAAGCCACTGTACTTACCTGTCGCCGTGTCCAAATAGCCAAATCCAGGGAGCACGGCGTTAGTGCCAACTATCAGATAACCGCGATTAAGAATCGTCTGCAGAGTCTGCTGCCCCATCGCAGCGATGGAGAGCACCAGCACCAACAACATACCAACAATAAGAATCTTCTTCAACTCTACCTCCTTGTAGTCTTGAATCTGGGCCCTAAAGCAACTTACACCAGCAACTGCTTCCATCACCTCCTTTTTTCTCATAATATTAGTAACTCTAACAACACTTTGCCTAAAGAGGAAGGACTTCTCCTGAGCGACAATCAGAACGTGCAACACTTACTTCTACTTGAAACAATGCACAACATCACTCGCAGCAAGCACCTCTACGTGCTCACTTTTTCACCATAGCGAAAACTGATACAAAAGTCAATATCCGAGAATCACCTTCTAGTATTGGTTAAATATGCCAATAAGGGCATGTTCTTGGTGGTGTTTGACTATTGCCTTCAATAGTTGATATTCACGTCGAAGGGACACTTGGCAAGTGAGCTGATCAGCGCCTGGAATCGGTGCGCAGGAACGGCTCGCGGACCACAAAAGAGGTCAGCCTAGAGTATGCTCTGGGCCTTCTGTAGGCATCACCCCACGTCTCACGGCGCCGGTAGTCCCGGATCGCGTCCATGTCAAATGTAGCTAGCCAGATACCCTCGCTCCCATCCGCCTCGACAAGTGTGACATCGAGGGAACGCTCTTGATCGTCGAAGGCGATCGGGCTGACCGCCATCGAGTGGCCGTTGCATCTCGGTGAAGCGTAGTTACTCATCGCGAGTCCTACCATGTTCTCGAATGCTCGGGCCTTGAACTGGCCGATGCGGTTCTGTTCGAGTTCGCAAGCGTTTGGGACGAGGATCAACTCCGCTCCGGCAAGCATCAGCATCCGCGCGCTCTCGGGGAACTCCCGATCGTAGCAGATCATCGCGCCGACTTGGACGGGACCAATTCGCGTGTCGAGTGAGGCGACTGGGAACGAGTCTCCTGGGGTGAGAAGTGACTCCACGCTAAAGTCGCACGTGTGCACCTTGGCATACTCTAGCTGCACCACGCCATGGCGATCGATGATCGAGACAGCATCTCGCGGCGATCTTTCCCACTTCTGTAGATATGTTATCGCAATCGCCATCGACAACTCCGAGGCCAGATCACAGAAGCGCTTCAGGTAGACACTATTCTCATCGATAGCGTGCGCTTTCCACTCTTTGATTGCAACCGCATCAGAAGGATCGAGAAAGGAGTAGCCAATGCTCCACATCTCTGGAAACAGCGCGATGTCCGCCCCAAGGTCACGAGCTTGACGACAGAGCTTGATACCCTTGACTAGGTTGGCTGAGAGATCCATCTCCTCTGCTGTGGACTGAAGCAGCGCGACTCGAATTACTGACATAATTCCCTCCAAACATTACAAAGAGAGGAATCTATCGCAATGCTGACGGTTTATCAAGCATTGTCAAGTGATCAATCCATGAACGAATGGTGCTACGACCGGAATGTAAAGCAACTGATCCAAACTCCCAACTGGGTTGACAAGAAAGAGACTGTGGAGGTGAGCGGATTCGAACCGCCAGCCTCCCGCGTGCAAGGCGGGCGCTCTCCCAGTTAGAGCTACACCCCCAAAGTATGTGCGCATTATATCCTCGACAAGGTTGCTCTGCCAGACTTAGGAAACGTTGAGTGCGGAGTTCGGAACGCGGACCTCAAAAGGTTTCCTGACGCAAATAGCGCGAAGGACGCCAAGAAAGCCTGTTTCTTTCGTGTCCTTCATGGCCTTCATGGTGAGAGAGTCTTCTATCTCTGTGGAGGTCTTAGCTCTTGAGCTTTTTTTCAACGTGTCGGTTTTGCTAGAGATACACGTAGTAGCAGACGTGCCAGGCGGTATTTAGGGTCCAGCTTAGAGCAAGCGACAAGTTGAGGACAGCAGCAATCTTCTTTCCCTTCAGCAACACGTAGATCGGCCCCACTAATCCTAGGATTCGCAGAGAAACAAGTAGCCCAAGGTCCACATTCTTATCCTTCAGCCAGGGAAGGTAGAATGCTCCCTGAATGGCGTATCCAAGGAGATACAGAAAGATAAACACACGTGGATCCAATCCGTGTTCGCGCGCGAGGCGCGTCGCATAATTAGCCCACTTCAACACATAATGTCTGAAGAACCCGCCCACTCTTACACCAACTTGATCCACTGTTTTCTGACCACCTATTGCCGCGTATTGAACTCTACCCACTGAGCTAAATGGCAACTTACCAATATTACGAGTTTCGGAGGTGATCCGCAACAACGAAGTTCCCCAATACAAAGCACCTACTTCCCGTCTTGTTTGCTCCCCTGTGACTCTTATCAGAGGATGGGGCAGAATGATGAGCAAGTCATCAGAGTGCACTTTCTGGTATCATCTTCCTCTTATGGCATTCATCCAGCGCTCACTAACCACAACGTCCGAGTACTCGCTACTGCCAGTAGGGGAGGCGCTGCTCGCTGCTGTCATCTGGGCCTCATCGTTTGTGGCGGTAAAGGTCGTCCTCGCCTACACGGGACCGTTGACTGCTGGAGGGTTGCGCTACTTCATCGCCTTCTTGCTGAGCATCCCATTACTTGCAATGAAACGCCGATCAGGTAAAGGAGACCACATCTTGCATTTAGCAAAGACTGAGTGGATACAGCTCTCCATAATGGGGATCTTCCAGTACACAATCGCAAATGCGGCTCTGTTCTTCGCACTTAAGACGGTTTCAGCGACCAGCGGATCACTAGCTCTTTCACTCGTACCGATACCTGTCTTAATCATCAGCGCCTTATTCCTACACGAACGGCCGCATGGCCTGCAACTGGTCGGTGTTGTGATCGCAGTTGGCGGGAGCCTTCTCTTCTTCTCGCCCGGCATCAAAGAGCAGCAGTCGATAGCCCTCATCGCATTGGGCATTTCAGTGATTAGCTTCTCGATCTTTCCGATTCTCGCTCGCAGGTTCGCGCGTGACCGCTCGCTCGATAGCATTACCTTAACGAGCATTCCACTGGGGATCGGTGGCGGCATCCTGCTTGTGGTTGCTCTCATCGTCGAAGGGATCCCACACATGCCGATTCAGGCGTGGGGCATAATCATGGGGCTTGCAGTCGTGAACACGCTCATCGCTTACCTGCTGTACAACCACTCTATGCGTCACCTAACGGCTGTGCAGGTAAACGTATTGCTTAACCTCTCTCCAATTGGAACAGCACTCATCGCTTGGGGAGTGCTCGGAGAACGAATAACCCCTTTCCAGATGGTCGCTATGTTCTTCGTCATTGGTGGGGCCAGTTTAACCCAACGGCGAACACTGAACCGAGGCATTGAAATCCCTGAATGATAGATCTACTATCGCTTTTGGAATAAGAAGGTGATCGGTATGAACGTCCAGCGAGCACTCCTTGTGATCGACATGCAGCGGGGCTTCCTTGAGGATGGACATCCGTTGTTCTGCGGAGCTAAAGCACGGAAGATTATCCCTTCTGTGAGCAGGCTCGTTGAACAGGAGCTAAGACGAGAAACTCCTGTCTTCTTCAGTGCTGATGCTCACGTTCAAAATGACAGGGAATTCAAGATCTTCCCGCCACACTGCATTACAGGGACAACCGAGGCGGAGATCATCCCCGAGCTTGCTATCTATCTCCCTCGGGCCACGCTCATCAAAACAAGCTCATACAGTGCGTTCTTTAACACTGATTTGCACGATCGCCTGCAAGTAGCGGGGGTGAAGGAGCTGAGTGTCTGCGGGGTGTGCACCGATATCTGCGTTATGCACACGGTCGCCGACGCCTACTACCGTGGTTACGATATTGAGGTCCGCCGGGATTGTGTCGCTTCCTTCGATAGCGATGCCCACGCTTTCGCGCTGCACCACATGGAACACGTCTTTGGGGCGCGCATCACTGGGGGGGAAAACCGATGAACGAGGAAGACCGATTTGCGCCCTCCGAACAGATCCTATCTGGCAAGACGGCGGACGTCTATTTCCTGAATGCTCGCCGCATTCTGGAGCAGGAGGATCTGAATCCGCACGTCACGATGGAGGTCTTCCCCTCTCGTGCCGGCATACTGTGCGGGATGAATGAGGTGAAGGCTATCCTCGCACGTGTCCTTCCTCCAAGAAGCGAAGTGTGGGCCCTTCCGGAAGGGGAGCCGATGGAACGTAAGGAGGTCATCCTGCGTATCACCGGTCCCTATCGTGCCTTTTGCATCTACGAGACGGCGATCCTGGGGATCATCGCCCAGGAGAGCGGCTGGGCGAGCGAAGCGCGCGCCTGCGTCGATGCGGCGGACGAGATCCCAGTGATTCACTTCGGCGCCCGCCACGTTCACCCGGATGTCTCCTCCCGCCTGGAATACGCCGCGATAGTCGGTGGCTGCATAGGGTGCGCCACACAGGCCGGAGCGGCTCTGGCTGGAGTTGTCCCCTCGGGGACGATTCCGCATGCTCTCATCCTGTGTATCGGAGATACGGTGCGGGCGACCGAAGCGTTCGATCGATGCATCGACCCACAGGTCAAGCGGATTGCTCTCGTCGATACGTTCAAGGACGAGGCCGAGGAGAGCCTACGCGTTGCCCGCGCGCTGGGTGAGCGCCTGTGGGGAGTGCGGCTCGACACGCCGACCGAACGGGGTCGAGTGACGCCGGAGCTGGTGCAGGAAATACGGGCACGGCTTGACCAAGAAGGCTTTTCACGCGTTCGAATAGTTGTCTCCGGAGGAGTCGACGCATCGCGCATCGCCCTGTTCCGCGAGAAAAACGCCCCTGCCAACGCATTCGGGGTGGGAAGCGCGATCTCCGCCGCTCCCCCGATCGATTTCACCGCCGACATCAAGGAGATCGAAGGAAGACCGATCGCGAAGCGAGGACGTATCCCTGGGATAACTCCCAACCCGCGCCTGGATCGGATCATCTAGCTTATTTGAGCGTCTATCGCATCCCCGCTACCATGCAGGAAGACTCTCATGACAACAAACAAGCGCATCGCCGACAAACTAAAACACCTCCCCACCTCTCCCGGCGTCTATCTAATGAAGGACGTAAACGGGGACGTGATCTACGTGGGGAAGGCGGTCGTGTTGCGCAACCGTGTGCGCTCGTACTTTCATTCCTCAAAGGGTCTAACGCGCAAGACGCGGCGCCTGGTGCAGGAGATTTCAGATATCGAGGTAATCCAAACCGCGACTGAATCGGAGGCTTTTATCCTCGAAGAGAGCCTGATCAAGCGCTTTCAGCCGCACTTCAACATCCGCCTGCGCGATGACAAACGCTATCCTTACTTAAAAATCACCAACGAACCGTTCCCGCGGCTGATGATCGTCCGCCGCCGCAAGGATGACGGTGCCCGTTACTTTGGACCGTACACCAGCAGCAAAGCGATGCGCTCCACGATGAAACTGACACAGAAACTCTTCCCGATCCGCACGTGCACGCTCAAGTTTCCTCTGAACAAGCCGCGCCGTCCATGCCTCGACTACCACATCGGCCGCTGCCTCGCCCCGTGCGCGGACCTGGTGAGCGAGCAAGAATACAAGGTTGACGTCGATCAGGCGGCGATGCTGCTCGAAGGGAGACTGACCGGGCTCGTGAAGCAAATGCGCGAGCAGATGGACCGGGCAGCCAAGGAGGAGAACTTCGAGCAGGCGGCGCGGCTGCGCGATCAGCTCGCCGCGGTCACCCACGCCCTCGAACGCCAGTCGGTATCTCTGTCTCGGATGATCGACATCGATGCGATCGGATTGACCGTTCAAGGCCAGCGCGCCTGCGCGGAGGTCTTTCGCATCCGCGACGGTCGCCTGGGCGGGAGGGAGACCTTCCACCTGCGTGCGCCGGAGGGCTCCACGATGAGCGAGGTCCTCTCCGCATTCCTCCCCCAGTACTACGTCGCCGCCACCGTCATCCCGCAGGAGGTGCTGCTGCCTATTGAGATCGATGACGCCGATGAGATCGCCGACTGGCTCACGTCGCTTCGCGCGCGCCATGTTCATGTTAAGCTCCCCCAACGGGGGGAGAAGCGCCATTTGGTTGAGATGGCAAACGAGAACGCGCGCTACTCCTTGAATCGGGAGCAGAAATCGGCCACGGTACGCGATGAGTCAAGTGAAGCGTTAAGCGAACTCGCAACCGCGCTATCCCTGTCATCCTTTCCCCAGCGGATCGAGGCCTACGACATATCGAATACCCAAGGGACCGAGGCGACAGGCTCGATGGTCGTTTTCGAGGATGGACGCCCCCGACGCGACGCGTACCGCCAGTTCAAGGTTCACCTGGATGAAGGGCCGAACGACTACGCGATGATGGCCGAGGTCCTGCGCCGCCGCTTTCGCCGAGGCTTGGCCGAGTTGAACGATCCGGCGATCACGGAAGGCAAATTCTCGCGCCTGCCCGACCTGCTGCTGATCGACGGAGGGAAGGGACAACTGCACGTGGCGGTGGAAGTCCTCGCCGAGCTGCATCTCGACGAGATCGAGGCGATCGGCCTGGCCAAGCGGCACGAGGAGGTATTCCGCCCAGGAGAGTCCGAGCCATACGTGCTCCCGCAGGACAGCAAGCCCTTGCTATTACTGCGCCAGATCCGGGATGAAGCGCATCGCTTTGCCATCACCTACCACCGCAAACTCCGCGCCCGCCGCAACCTAAGCTCTGTCCTCGATCAGATCCCCGGTGTTGGCAAGGTGCGCAAAGCTGCGCTGATCAATCACTTCGGCTCGCTACAGAAGCTATCGCAGGCGAGCGTTGAGCAGATTGCGGCCGTTCCGGGAATACCGCAGCCCCTCGCCGAACAGATCGTAAAGCGTCTTGCCTCAAGCTGACAGCCAGGTTGGATTGGAATCCAAGCTCTTGACATACGACAACCCACAGTGGACACTTGAGTAGAAAAATAAACCAACTACACATGCCCCCTTGACAGTTGCACTTGGAAGTTGAATCCAAGACATTTAATCTGATCCCCGAGAGGATGAAACCGTTAGTTTCTTCTCTACCTGAATCGTGGTCGCGGTTACGAGCTGAGTTGTTGGCCTTTGCCGACTTTTTGGAGGACGTCGCTCAAGCAAGCGAAACCTGACGCCCAAATCTGCAAACTGAGGCGAGGAACGGGAAGGGATAGCAAATGGTTTGTATTGACGTACTCATTACTCATCACTCTTTACCGCATTTCTCCCCTTGCCCCATAATCCCTAATCCGTTAATCCTGTCTTCCCCCGTCACCCGTCACTCATTACTGTCCCTGGACTATGTACTATGGACTTAACGGAGTTATCGCGGCTATAATGGAGACGTGACTCATCTGGCGGGAAATGTTGGAATGCATGACCTGCTGCAAGATTTGAGGCTTTGTGGAAGAAGTAAACGGCATACGAGGGAGAGAAAGCATGCCAACCGCGTTAGAGTTGAACCGAGAGGGATGGAAACACTATGTAGAAGCCACCTTGCGTCGGTCAAAACCCGTTGCGGTTAAGCCTGAAGTTGAAGAGGCGCGTAAGCAACTGTTGACGCGTGTGCGGAAGGCAGCAGTGGCGCTGAAATCCCATTTTTCGGTTAGGAAGGTAATAGTATTTGGCTCGTTGACCCATCCAGCATGGTTCACGCTTGACTCCGACGTAGACTTGGCCGTCGAAGGGTTGGATCCCAAGAATTATTGGCAAGCGTGGAGAATAGTGGAGGAAATCGTCGGAGACCGGCCGGTAGATTTAGTCGAGATCGAATCAGCTGGGGAATCTCTGCGGCAGGCTATTGAACGAGATGGAATAGTGCTATGGCCACAGTCTATCGAGAGCTGTGCGAACGCATCCGGGGCGAAGTGCCCGATCTAGATCGACTGATCGGGCGTGTGCTCCGCACCTGGGAGGGGGTTCAACGTTCCGCTGATCAACAGGATGTGTACCTAGATTCCGTAGCTCTGAACCTCCATGGCTGCCCCACCCGGCCTAGGAAGTGATGACGAAAACCTTACTTGAGAAGATCAGGAAGATGGCCCAAAGGCAGATCATCTACACTGAACACGCCCTTGATAGGATGAATGCAGAGAGTGAAATGATCACCTCTGAGGAAGTCCGGGAAGTCGTTCTTGAAGGTGAGATCATTGAGGATTATCCTGAAGATGTTCGTGGACACAGTTGTCTCATGCTTGGGGTTACCCGCTCTGGTCGTCCAGTTCATGTCGTTTGTGCACCAAAAGAGCGATACTTAGGAATAATCACGGTTTACGTCCCTTCTAAGATAAAATGGAAGAAAGATTTCAAGACTAGGAAGATAGGGAGGTCTTATTAGATGAAGTGTATGTATTGTGGTGGCGAGATGCAACGAACAAAGTCGACCTATACGATCGACCGTGATGGATATCATCTCTTCATCAAAGATGTACCGGCCTACGTTTGCTCACAATGCGGTGAAAAACACTTTCAGGAAAGCGAAGTAGCGGTCATTCAGCAGTTGATTCGTGATCTCGAAAAGAACCTCGAGCGAGTGCATGTTAGTGGCTAGCGGTATGGTTTTGCAATGAAGGGGGATAAGCACTGATAGCCGATGAGCCTTATGACACTCGACCATGAACGTTGGACCTTGGATTCTGTGTAGATGAGTCTGCGGTCGAGAGGCCAGAGTCAGGAGTCAAAGACCGATGGGCGCGATAAGAATGTTCTAAGTTCAAGGATAGCGGAAGGTGACTCGTGGGAATCGAGAGTCAGGACCAAAGTCTCAAAGGGGTGCACGCCTGGATCATCCAAGGTGGCCGTCATTTTCCAATCACGAAACACTACGCATCACGAACGCCCTTATCCCATAGTCCTTAATCCTTACCCCCTCCCTCCCCCTTGTCTCTAGGATGACTTTTGCGCTAGGATACAAAAGAATCGCAGGAACAACTGTGGTTGCTGCGAGAAGTATCGAAATCGCAAGTGGGACGAGCGAGGCGTACTTGATATGGGAGGTTGACAATGGCCATACAACGTGTCTTGAGCGAGTATATAGAGCAGGCAATGGCGCAAGCTATATATGACAAACTTGAAGATGCTACATTCGCTGGCCGAATCCCTTCCTGCAAAGGAGTGATAGCACTTGGAACTACGCTACACGAGTGTGAGGAAGAGCTCCGTTCTACACTTGAGGATTGGATTCTGCTAGGGCTGAAATTAGGACATCCTTTGCCAGTAATCGGGAACTTGGATCTGAACAAGGAGCCAATACGTGAGCCGGTGGACGCCGTGTAAGCAGCGCGATTTTGTTCTGCGTTTGCGTCAGCTTGGCTTTGATGGCCCATTTTCTGGGACACGACATCGCTTTTTGGTCTACAAGCAGCACCGTCTGGCGATCCCATCAAATCATGAATACTCTGTGCCTCAACTTCGCCTGATGATTAAGGAAGTAGAGGGCATTCTAGCCATGAAATTACGGCTGATGAATGGCGTCGCCTGTAATTAAAGAACCTCGCGACAAGGTGCAGGGCATTGAAAGGCAAGAGCTAGAGATCCCATTGGATTTGGTCCTCATGCTACAATTTGATGTAGATCGTTGTCACATCGAAAGTAGCGGCGCACACATGGTACGACGCTACAGCCATCTTTTCGTAGCGTGTGGAGCTTGTCTCCCACGTTGGATGTCTGCCACGTTCAAAAGATTGCGCTACAGCCACAAGCACAACGTTGCATACAAGATGCAACGCTACGCAAGCAACGTCTGAAGACATGTATCGCGTAGGGAACGGTGTTTCAGCCTAGAGTAACAGATTGATGTACTTGAAACGACTCCATTTTAGCACTAGAATGAGCGTGCTAAGGAGGTACAAATTATGGGCATCGAGGTTGCAAAAGAACACGTCATATCCACTACAGACGCGCGAAAGAACCTATCTAAGTATTTGGAAGAGGCTAAAGGGCATTCTTGGTTCATATTCAAAAATTCTACCCCACGGGCGGTGATCCTAGATATCGATGATTATGAGGCTCTCAAAGGCAGGATCGATGAACTAGAGGAACTCCTGGATCATGCTATTCTGGCCAAAGAATTAGATATCCGTCGAAGCACGCCTGGTAAAGAAGAAGAGATCGACCTCTCCACACTATAGATGCCCAAGCCGAGAGAGTATCGATTAGTATGGGGCAAGTCTTTAGTCAAGGACGACTATGAGAAGCTGGATCCATCGATTCAGCGACTTGTCAAAGATCAATTTCGTAAACTGAAGGAGAAGCCAGAGCTGGCACCATCTTGCGGCCATAAGATGGGCTATGATTTAACTGGCTACAGATCTCTTCATTTCTACGGGAACAAATATCGAATCATCTATGATATCGTTGAATCGGAGAAGAAGGTTAGAATCTGGGGGATCGGTAAGAGAGAACGGGGGAGAGTCTATCGCATGGTTCACGAACGGGTGCGTGAGTCAGAAATGTGAAAGTGCCGCCTCCCTTTGTAGCGTGTGGAGCTTGCCTGGCCCGTGAAGCCCTACTTCACTGGGGTCTCCCACGTTGTGTGCGTAGCTTGCCTGCCCCGTGCTGTCTTACTCCACTGGGGTCTGCCACGTTAGGACGTCGTAGGACACAGAGAATAACAGGAAAGAAGCTTATTCAAGAAGTGATACCCCCTGCAAATTACGTGGTGAGGTCTAGCGCATTGGTCTACCCTGTAAGAGGAGTTTGTGCTACTATCGGGAACGGGAAAGATAATTGTCGCTAATCAAGTGGGAGGTGACAACATGGCACGCCAGATCGTATTTCGGGCAGAATTCTTCAGGGAAAGAGATCTCTACGTCGGTCTCGCTCCCGAGCTCAACGTCTCTAGCTTTGGAGAGACACTAGATGAAGCAAAGGAATCGCTTAAGGAGGCTGTGGAGGGGTTCCTTGAAGAGTGTGAAGCCATGGGTACACTTGAAGAGGTGATCGAAGAAGCTGGATTTCAAAAGACGGGGAATCAGTGGCTCCCTCGACAACCGGTAGCAGCCGAACTATTGACTACAGGGTAAACCAATGTCAACTCAGAGAATTACCCCCATTCACTACCGGCGTTTAGTGAAAGTGTTTGAGTTGGATGGCTTTATCTTTAAACGGCAGAAGAACAGAAGGAATATATCGCGCGGAGGCGCAGGGACCTGTCTGCGTCTGAAGGACAGGCAGGCGCAGGGGCGCAGAGGAAACATAGAACGTGAACTAGTCAAACCAGGACTGTTGTGTGGATAGTTGTAGGAATGCTTTTCTCAGCGTCTCCGCGCCTCTGCGGGAGAAAAGGCTTTGGTAGCTTTTACCAGATGTAGTAGCTCCGCAGGAAACAACTGAAGAGATATATCGCGCAGAGACGCAGGGGCGCAGAGGAAAGAAAAAGCCATGGGTTAGTGAAAGCGTGCGCGGTGTTAATGGTCGTAGAGATGCTTTTCTCAGCGTCTCCGCGCCTCTGCGGGAGGAAAGGCTTTGGTAGCTTTTGCTGGATGTAGTAGCTCTGCAGGAAAGAGCTGAAGGAATATATCGCGCAGGGGCGCAGGGGCGCAGAGGAAACATAGAACGTGAACTAGTCAAACCGGGGCAGTGTGTGGGTACTCGCAAGCATGCTTTTCTCAGCGCCTCAGCGTCTCTGCGGGAGAAAAGGCTGTGGTAGCTTCTAGTGGATGTAGTAGCTCCGCGGGAGAAGAACAGAAGGCATATATCGCGCAGAGACCTGTCTGCGTCTGAAGGACAGGCGGGCGCGGGGGGCGCAGAGAATGAAAGCGCTAAAGAGCAAGTGCCGGAAGTCTGGAAGCTAATGCTCGGCCTAATTCGGTACTTGAGAGCAAGAAACGGGAAGGGATAGCAAATGGTTTGTATGTTCTTGTCGTTCTTATCCCCTGTTACTCATTACTTGTTACTGAACTCGCATCACTCATCACTGGTTCCGTGTCCCCCATCACCCATCACTGCCCTTGGTTTTTTTGAATATAACGGCAAGAGCTGGTATTGTTGATTCGCAGCATCTGCCGCTGGAGGAGGACTTGAGGAATGGATAACGAGCGTGGGCTACAGGCTGTCATTGATATCTTAAAGGAGCGCGGGGCAAAGAGGATCGTTCTGTTTGGATCAACAGCAAGAGGGACACGTGGCAGGCACTCTGACATTGACCTTGCTTGTGAAGGGATCCCACCTGGCCAGTTCTTCAAGGTTCTAGGGGAGCTCTTGTTTACGACTGGGGAAAGTATCGACCTTGTGGACATGAAAGAAGTTAAGGGAACCCTGCGCAGTCGCATAGAGAGAGAAGGTGAACTGCTTTATGAGACAAAGTGATATCTCTTTGCTGAGAGTAGAAATAGAGTCCGATTTTTCCGATCTTGAGCGCGTCGTATCCGAGATTAAGGAAGCAGTAAAAGAGATCGGCTCCTCAATTCCTACGTATAGAGATAAAGCTGCATTAGGTGCTCTTCTACACAGTTTCTACAATGGAATTGAAAATGTATTGAAACGACTTGCGGAGGAGGTTGACCAGAGTGTACCCGTGGGCGAGGGATGGCATAGATCCCTGCTAAGACGTATGGAAGGTGAGGTGGAAGGGCGCAGGCCATCGATCTTGAGAAAGCAAACGGTGGGGATGCTCGAGCCTTACTTAGGATTCCGGCATTTCTTTCGACATTCTTACACATTTGAGATCGATTGGCAGAAGTTAAAGCCGCTGGTAGAGAACATCGAACTGGCCTTGAGGGAATTTCGAACCGATCTCGAAGATTTCCTTTCCAAACTTTTGCAAGGCCAAGGGGAAACATTTGGGTATTCACTGGAGAATGGACGATAAAGGTGCGTCACTTATTACTGTTTTTCGTCAGCCAAAGGTATTGGCTCATGACTCCTCACTGCTCCTCTGGTAAACTACATCAATACCAAGCGAGGTGCCGAACGATCGAGATCCTGGCCCCTCCAGAGATATAAGGAGGTGAGAAGGTGGGAATATTCAATTTAGAAGAAGCTAAAAGAGAGAGCGGCCTTTCCGCTCCCGAGCTTGCTCAGTTAGAGAAGAGAGTCAGGCGGGAGTTTGAGGGCGATGAGATGATGTTTGAGCTGCACCTCTCTCGGGCTCTCAAGGCCCTTAAAGAGGGCTGGGTTGCTTTAGAAGAGGCGTTATTGGAAAGCGTTAAGGTCTGAAGCCCAAGCGCAAGTCCGAAGAAAGACTGGAGCGGACCGTGGTATGGCATCTGCCTTATCAAGACTGTTGACTCATGCCTCGTCACTTGTGACTGTTGGGAGGGAGAGCGATGAAAGTTAGGTATGATGAAGAAGCGGACGCCCTTTACACCCGATTGCGACAGGGCGAGTACTATGAGAGCGATGAGATCAAAGAGGGATTCATTCTGGATTACGACGCGAATGGCAACATCATCGGTATCGAGATCTTGGATGCTTCGTCCAACCTTTCCGCTGCCGACCTTTCTACGGTGAACTTCGAAATCAGTCGCCAACTGGTAAAGAGCGGGGAAGATAGATAGTCATTTGAAAAAACATGGCTGGAACGAACCGACACATGGTATCTGGATTTTCAGGTTGCCGACTGGGCACTTGAGATAAAAGAATGACATCTCGCAGGGACCTGTCTGCGGGAGAAAAGGCTTTGGTAGCTTTTACCAGATGTAGTAGCTCTGCAGGAAACAACTGAAGAGATATATCGCGCAGAGGCGCAGGGGCGCAGAGGAAAGAAAAAGCCATGGGTTAGTGAAAGCGTGCGCGGTGTCAATGGTCGTAGAGATGCTTTTCTCAGCGCCTCAGCGTCTCAGCGGGAGAAAAGGCTTTGGTAGCTTTTACCAGATGTAGTAGCTCTGCAGGAAACAACTGAAGAGATATATCGCGCAGAGGCGCAGGGGCGCAGAGGAAACATAGAACGTGAACTAGTCAAACCAGGACTGTTGTGTGGATAGTTGTAGGAATGCTTTTCTCAGCGCCTCAGCGTCTCTGCGGGAGAAAAGGCTTTGGTAGCTTTTACTGGATGTAGTAGCTCCGCAGGAAACAACTGAAGAGATATATCGCGCAGGAGCGCAGAGAATGACAGAAAACGAGATAGGGACGATTGTCGTTGAGTCGGCGATTGCCGTACATCGCGAGCTTGGGCCGGGACTTCTCGAAACCGTCTATGAAGTCGTTCTGGCAAGGGAATTGCAGGATCGAGGCTTGAATGTCGAGCGTCAGGTCCCTGTAGCGATCCAGTACAAGGACATCAGGTTTGACGAAGGGTTCCGGGCGGATATCATCGTCGATGGCAAAGTTATCTTAGAACTGAAATCCGTTGAGCACGTAAGTGCGGCACACAAGAAACAAGTCCAGACATATCTGCGACTGGCAAGGTGCAAGCTCGGGTATCTGTTGAATTTCGGCGAAGCGTTGATGAAGGCCGGGATCACGCGGTGTGTCAATGGCCTCGAAGAATGATACTCTCAGCGTCCCAGCGCCTCTGCGGGAGAAAAAGCTTGTGCTTCTCGCAGAGGTCGGGAAGCCGTGATGGATGAAAGGCAATAAGCAAACACAAGAGCAACACCATTCTCGCGCAGAGACGCAGAGGACAACGGAAATACAGGAATAAAGGATTATGATTAGGTTTTAGACTGAAGACAGATGGCTCTCTCAGCGAGCTCTGCGTCTTGAGCGAGTGAAACGAGCGGGCGGGAGGAAATGCTTGGGCGAGAAAAGGGAGCGGTCCCCTTTTTGGGTCTTGTTTTAACACCGCGCCTCTGCGCCTGCCTGTCCTTCGGACGCAGACAGGCCTCTGCGGGAGAAAAGGCTTTGGTAGCGTGTGGAGCTTGCCTGGCCCGTGAAGTGTTACTCCACTGGGGTCTGCCACGTTGAGCCGTCGTGGGAACACACAGAATCACACGAAAGAAGGAAGGGGGTAGAGACCGATATCTCAGTACCCGTCACCGCCCTAACCCCATCAACCCCCACCCCGTAATCCTGCTGTCCGTCCAACTTCGAACCACGCACTACGCACGCCCTTACCTCGAACCCAACGAACAAACTCCGTTACCCCACAATCCTTACCCCCTTTACCTAGAACTACGAACCACACACTATGAACGCTCTTACTCCATCGGGGTATTCCTATGGGGCAACGAACTCCACGAATCATCCTTGGACTATCGACTTCGGATGGTGTATCTTAAAATTTGGATAGCTGAACGCGAAGCGGGAGGTCAAGAATGAAAAAGGCACAGCAATGGATTACGGAAAACTTCGAGGAGCTGGTCAACAACTATGGAGGGAAATATATAGCAGTGACGGGTGAGAGGGTCATTGCTGCCACGCTCACTGCCAAGGAGGCAATGGAGGCAGCTAGGAAAGTGGCGAAAGAAGAAGAGATCTCGCTGTTAAAGGTTCCCCGCGAAGAAGAACTCGTATGTATTCTGTAGAATTTGACTATGCGCGACATCGGAAACGCGACCTTCCCATCATTCCTATTGGCCTGAAGTCAAGGGATAGTTGGGTCGAGGTTTGGGCCTACGTGGACTCGGGAGCCTTTTACAGTATTTTTGACGATAAAATTGCGGAATTGCTGGGTATTGAGGTTCAAAAGGGCAAAAGGATGCTGGCCGTGGTGGGTGATGGTAGCTTTATCCCTTTTTATCTCCACAAGGTGCGAATGAAGCTCGAGGAGGACGAATTTGAGATGAAAGTTGGGTTCTCTGCCAAGTTGGGTGTAGGTTTCAACTTATTAGGCATGGATCTTCTTGACAGATACAAGGTGACATTTGACAATGCATTAAAGAAAGTGATCTTTGAAAAGAGATAGCTAAAGAAGCTTGTGATAGCCGAAGGGGATCTAAGATGTCTGGACATTGGCCCTTGGACATTGGACTATCGACCTTGGATCTTGACCTTGGACTCTGGACTTTGGACCTCGGACCTTGGACTTTGGATCTTGACCTTGGACTATTGACTTTGGACTATCGACTTTGGCCCTTGGACTTAACGGAGTTACCGCGACTATAATGGAGACGACGGTTCATCCGGCAGAAAATGTTGCGTTGCAAGCCTGACCCCGGACTTAAACGGACTTAAGAAGGAGGGGACAATGGAACAAATACGGCTAGATCGCATCGAGATAAATCCCAAAATCATGGTCGGCAAACCGGTAATTAAGGGAACAAGGATCCCAGTAGAGTTGATCCTGAAGATGCTCTCCCAGGGGATAGCCACCGAAGAGATCCTTGGGGAATACCCCCAGCTTACCAAGGAAGACATTCAGGCTGCCCTTGCCTATGGTGTCAAGGCTCTCGAGGTAGAGGAGGTCTACGCTTTAGAAAGAGTGGGTAAATGAAGTTCTTAGCTGATGAAAGCGCCGGATTGAGCATTGTCCGTCACCTTGAATCTTTTAGGCATGATGTTGCTTCAGTTCAAGAGGACCGCCCGGGGATCGAGGATTCTGAGGTATGTGTTTGGGCCAATCGGGAGGGGCGAGTGATCATCACCAACGATAAGGACTTTGGAAGATTAATCTTTCTGGGGAAGCTAGCAAGTAGAGGGGTCATCCTTCTACGCCTGCAGGACGAAAGAGCGCCAATAAGGTTCGGGTGGTCTCCAGTATACTAGCAGGTTACGAAGATCGACTGGCGGACCACTTCCTAGTAGCCTCCGAGAGCGAGGTGCGGATTCGCCCGTTGCCATGCAGCTCTAACGGTTTGGATACATGAAGATGACGGGAGGTAGACGGGCGTGCACCACGAACAACGAAACCGCCAATGGATGAAGACCAAAATCCTAAGAATGAAGGTCTGACCCCGAAGCCCCTAAATCCTTGTCTCTTGAAGTCTACCCGTGCTAGAATAGTGACAGAACAACGGGAGTGACAGTAGCTACATTGGGAAAGTATTGTACTGCAAGACCTGCCACGTACGTTTCAGTGCAGCAAGAGATAGTCAAGGGAGGAGATCATGCAACTACGAACTACAATTGAGACCTGGCAGAAGGGCCCTTGGTTTATTGCGAAGTGTCCCGAGCTGGATTTTGTTTCGCAAGGGGAAACAGCGGAAGAAGCCAAGCGCAATCTCTTGGAAGTGATTCAGATTCAGCTTGAAGAGATGGCAACTCTAGGCACTCTCGATGACTACTTATTGGAATGTGGTTACATTCGCGAGAAGGGATCGTTTACGTCCCAGTCGGAGATGGTGAGCTTTGAAAGGTCTGCTGTGCAGGTGCAGTAATGCCTCGCATTGTTCCTGTTGACTGGAAGACCTTGGTGCGAGTATTCGAACTGTACGGATGTAAGTACAAGTGCAACAAATATTCACACCATATCCTGATCTGTCCAAAAGCCAAGCGGGCCGTAGTCATCCCGGAATACAACGAGCTTGATATCGAGATTATCAGGAACAATATGAAGACAGCAGACATGACGCGGGAGGAGTATTTCGAGCTTCTGAAGCATGTGGAGTAACTAGATTCGAAGGTTGTAGCAAAGAGCACCAACTAGGCAAGAAGTGCTAGGATAGGAGTATGAGCCCGTGCAGGGGCCTGTCTGCGTCCGAAGGACAGGCAGGCGCAGAGGAGGAAAAGAGAGAAACCTTCGCGTGGCGGGTTCTTTTCTCAGCGCCTCAGCGTCTCCGCGGGAGAAGAACAGAAAAGACATATCGCGCAGAGGCGCAGGGACGCAGAGGAAGGAAGAAAAGGCAGAAAGCTTGAAGGTTGCTTTTCTCTGCGCCCCTGCGGGAGAAAAGGCTTTGGTGTTTTTTGGGTCGATGTAGTAGCTTTGCGGGAGAAGAACAGAAAATACATATCGCGCAGAGACGCAGGGACGCAGAGGAAGGAAGAAAAGGCAGAAAGCTTGAAGGTTGCTTTTCTCAGCGCCTCAGCGCCCCTGCGGGAGAAAAGGCTTTGGTAGCTTTTACTCGATGTAGTAGCTCTGCGGGAGAAGAACAGAAAATACATATCGCGCAGGGACGCAGGGACCTGTCTGCGTCTGAAGGACAGGCAGGCGCAGAGGAGGGAAAAACAAGCCTTGGCGTGAAGAATGCTTTTCTCTGCGCCTCAGCGCCCCTGCGGGAGAAAAGGCTTTGGTAGCTTTTACTCGATGTAGTAGCTCTGCGGGAGAAGAACAGAAAATACATATCGCGCAGAGGCGCAGGGACCTGTCTGCGTCTGAAGGACAGGCAGGCGCAGAGGAGGAAAAAACAAGCCTTGGCGTGAAGAATGCTTTTCTCTGCGCCTCTGCGGGAAAAAGCTGAAGGCTCATCTCGCGCGCAGGGGGCCTGTCTGAGTGTGAAGCACAGACAGGGCAGAGAATGACACAAGAGAGCGGTATTTCACGGGGTCTGCCCCGTGCAATTGTGTGGGACGAGAGTATTTCACGGGGCGGGGATCAGTGCAATGACAGAAGGGCCACTATTTATCAGTCGGACCCTGGGGCCTCCTGGAGCGCATGCCCAAAAACGTTTGCAAATTGAGATCGATGTTGAGAGAATAGTTATAGGGTTACAGTAGGTGAAAGCATAAATTCCGCATGAGAGGAGGAGAAATATGCCCAAGATAGGAGTGGAGCTTCCAGAAGACCTAGTAGACGCGATCAAGCTTCCTTTTCAAGAGGTTCCCATGAGGCTAAGGAAGGAACTGGCAGTACGATTGTACGAGAAGAGACTACTTGGCTTCGGCAAAGCTCGCCAGCTTGCTGAGATGTCCAAGTGGGAGTTCCAACGGTTATTGGGAGACGAGAGAATCTTGCGAAGCTACGATTCGGAAGAACTGGAGAAGGACATCGAGTCTTTACAAGAGCTTGAGTCAGAATGAAGGTAATCGCTGACTCCTCAGTGCTTATCAGCCTTACCGCAATAAGCCAGCTTGAGCTGCTTCGCAGGAGGTTTCCCGAGGTAATGATTCCACGGGCAGTGCGGGAGGAGGTTGTGATCGAAGGGAGGGGGCAACCGGGATCACAAGAGGTTCAATCGTCCGATTGGATCAAAGTTCAGGAAGTCAAAGATCGGTCTTTTATTCAACTGCTGGAGGTGGAATTAGATAGGGGAGAATCGGAAGTCATTGCTTTGGGCCATGAGGTAAATGCTGACCTTGTCCTACTGGATGAAAAAGACGCACGATTGCGGGCAAAACGGGTTGGTTTGAAAGTACTGGGAACGATCGGGATCCTCATTTGGGCTAAGAAGACTGGTCATACATCTAGCCTCCAGGAGCAGTTGAATGCTTTGCGCGATGATGCAGGGTTCAGGATTAGCACAGAGCTTTACCAGCAAGCTTTGAAGTCTGTATCAGAGTAACCCAAAGAACTCTACGAACTCTATGAACTCTATGAACCCAATGGACTCTACAAACCCAACAAACCCCAAAGAGAGGTGAGATAATATGGCTGTAAGGGGAATCAAGCCTAAGGAACTTGTCGATCTTGCTCTGTATAAGAACGAGCAAGAGGTTATTGATGAAGGAGTCAGGTATATCCTTAGATCGCATCCCGAATACAGGATAGAGATTGCTATCAAGAGATACAAGGAAGAGACAATCTCTCTGGGGAAGGCCGCGGACATTGCCGGTATTTCTTTAGAGGAGATGAAGGAGCTTCTGAGGGCCAGAGGCGTTGCGCTGAAGGGGCCAGAGAGTAAGGAAGAAATCAAGGAAGACGCCAAGAGAGCCAGAGAGGCGCTTCGATGATTGTGGTTGATACCACCGTTCTGTCTAACTTGGCGCGGGCCAACCGGATGGACATCCTCCAGGGCTT
>JALTFO010000079.1 GCA_027007005.1 Candidatus Bipolaricaulota bacterium
CTTCCCATGGCGCGGTCAGACCAAGAGCCTTAGCAAACAAACTCTCTGTACTCATGTAGTGCTCTCCTTCTCCTACAGGATGATCACTATCCTACCACTTTTACCCACTCCAAACAGCGAGGAGCCGTTTTTTTCTTTATGCCGTCCAGGAGTAAATCTAAAATCGCGTTAGTATGCTGCTTTGCCAGCTTATCATCATTAACAGTTGCCAGAACATGCTTCCATTCTTCTAAAGAGAGATTTGCTTTGCTCCAACCCTGAATAACAGAGTCCCAGAGGTTCGATGTCCGGTCATTCTGCCCTTTCAGTGCTTGTGCCAATCCCATGCCCCAGTCATAGCTTTGCTGCACAGCCTCACCTACAGTCTGAAATAGCCCGCTCAGATCATATTCTCCAATCTTGTCTTCTTGGAAACCGTTGACATATTCAATCAGTTCCTTCGGCTGTTTTGCTAAAGCGTCCTCCACAGACATCGGACTGCGGTGAGTGACCCATCCTACGCTTGTCGAGAAATCCAGATCAGCGTGTTCTCGGGGCCCAAATTCCGGATAAGTCTTCTTGATAGCTGCTAATCTTGCGGTTACCTCCGGACAGTCTGGAGCTGATAGCGATAGCCAATACAGTAGGTTAAACTTCCTATATTCTCTGTGTTCCTTATCTTCTTCGTTTTCGATAGGCTGGCTATCAATTTGCCCTATTGCTTCATCCAGAAGCTGTTTATGAACACCAGGATCGATAGCAGGATAAGCTTCCTTTAAGAGCTGGAAAACCTCATGTTTGATACCAGGCGCAAGCAGCCACTTCTTTTCGAGCAAAAGGCGAAGCTTTTCTTCCGTTGTAAGACGCGTACTCAATCTCACTCCGTGTATTGCAAGTCGCCGAAGGATCACCGGCTCGGAGGCTAAAAGCGACTCAATCCATGCTTGTCCCGTTGCTGGTGCGCGCTCTAAGCTCCACTCCAGGATATCCCTTGCCGCATTGATCAGAACGTCCACGGCGCGTGGATACTGATCTTGCCCGTGTGGTTCGATTGCAGAACGCCCCCAGGTTATAGGATCTCCTCGTAAACTTGCCTTGCCCCAGCTTTGCAATAAGTCGTAACACCGATTGAGATTGCGAATAACGACTGGCCAAAGCCGCAACGCAAGCCTTACAAGTTGGGGGTTGATAGCTTTTTCCCACACCTCTTCCAGCAGCGAGAAATCGAAAGGAAACGCGAGTTCTGCGCTGGTTTGCCCCTCATCCTTCTCAAGCCACGCAAATGACTTCTTAAGCTTAAGTCGTGGTGCCGTGAGGAATTCAAACCATTGGACCACCGCTGAATCTGCCTCTGCATCCAGGCAGCGCTTAAGAAGCTCTGATGACACCAACGCATCATACGGTTGCAGGTTCTGAAGCAGTATAGGTGTCCAGCGAAGCAATGTGTTCTGGTCTGGAAGTGGTCCTATATAGGCAAGCTGGGAAGTGATCACATCCCAAAACTCTGGATTGAGCCGTTGGTTATGACTTTGCATGATCTCAAACAGAGAATCTGTGTAATCCACAACGAAGCTGTCTGCAATCCAATTAGCAAGCTCTTTAGCAATTGGGGACAACTCAGCCTGGGAAAACAGCAGTTTCAATATATCGCGCTCGGATGTCCATGCCAGCCATTCCGGAGACTTTGCATAGCGTGCAAAGAAACGAACTGCTACATCGTTGCTCAGTGCCCACTGCAAGAAGTCCCCTTCCTCTTTATCCAAGGGAGGAGGTCCACTCACAAGTTCCTTGATACGCTGTTCTGTTTCCAACGCGCCGCGACTGGCTAGTTCAGCCCAAGCGCCAACAGCTTCCACAAGTTTGGAGTGATCATCATCACTCCCGGAATAAGTCAAAGGCGTAATTCCACGATGATCCCACATAGTGAGATCATTATCATCCCTAATTAGGGCAAACCTCGGTTGCGTTCCCTCTGGAGGCAACCCGCGTGCAAGGTAGTCCATGACTGTGTCTTTGTGGCGATAACCGACAAAGAGCACGGTGTACCGTGCGAACATAGCTCGAAGGAAGCGGGTTGCCCATCCTTTAGTCAAGTACGCACGGCCAAAGTCCTTATCAGTAAGGACAAGTCGTTTTGGATCACTACGTACACTCCCATGGAGATACACGATGCCCGAGAAATCATCACCCAGTGGCAAGGCCGGTGCCTGGTATACATCAGGAAGGCCGCCAAATACCTCCTTAGCGGCTGTTCCAAAATGGCGGTCAAAGTTAGTGGTTACTAAACGAACTTGGTCTAGACTATTAGAAAGCCTCAGAAGATCTTTATGAAGTTGGGTTGGCTGCAAACTAGGATCGCTGAATATCTGAGCCGCATGTTCGTGCACCCTAACTCCTTGATCGATGAGTTGTCCAAGGAACCGTTCGTTCGATTCACTTTTCTTGCATTCTTGGTGAGCCCATTCTCCAATACGCTGCGTTAGCTTATCAAAGAGCGGAAGGTTTGACGGCTTGCCCCTGGATACACCCGCGCCGGCAAAGATGACGAGCGATCCACTTTGTTGAGCGGCGATCAATCGCTCATCAAAGTCAATTTCCTTGATCCTCATAACGGAGTTATTCTATTGATCAACTTAGTACCCCCTATGCCCTGTTCAACTTCCTTCCGTACACCGGTCTTGCTGGCTGCGGCGGCGGAGATGAGGGCGGTGCGGTATTCCTTGAGCAGTTCAATCGCTTTCTCGACCTTGGCAATTGGGGCATCGGCGAGGAGTTTCTCAAGGTCGTACCTGGATGTATTGTAGAAGGCAAAGCCAGATGCCTTGCGCAGGAGCATGTCAAGATCGACCAGTTTGTTCTTGAACTGCTCGTTGACCCGCAGGACTTTTTCCTTCGTCGGAGCGAGAACGCAATCGAGCCGACGCAGCACAGTGAGCGGGAGGATGATGTCCTGGTACTTGCCGCGCTTGAACACATCGCGGATCAGATCGGCGACACCCCAGATG
>JALTFO010000080.1 GCA_027007005.1 Candidatus Bipolaricaulota bacterium
GTCTGGAAACTGAAACCCATTAGGGTTTCTAATGCGTATGAATTGATGAGTAAATACATCTTCATTGATGTGTTTGATGTTACTAAGCCATCTAGTGGATGACTAGGCTTGGATAGACATGACAGCGCGGTAAGCTGCGAAATGCTTGGGGTAGGAGCATACATCCTTAGATCCCAAGATTCTGTTGTGTACATAATGTACAAATACGCGGGAAATTGAAACATCTCAGTACCCGCAGGAAGAGAAACCAATTGGGATTCGGTTAGTAAGAGCGACTGAAAGCCGAAGAGAGCAAGCTGAATTCCCTTAAAGTAATTTAAGGGGACATGTGGCGGGAACTATGCTTTTTGAGATTCGAAGTCTTTTGGAAAAAAGCACCAAAGGGAGTGAAAGTCTCGTAGGAGAATCACAAAGCAAGGAACCATGAAGAGTAGTGTCGCACGGGTATGTGGCATGAATATGGGGGAATCAACCTCCAACTCTAAATATAATCCAAGACCGATAGCGGACAAGTAGCGTGAGCGAACGTAGAAAAGTACTCCGGAAGGAGAGTGAAAAGATTCTGAAACTAGATGGTAACAGGTTGATATGGCATGAAAGGGTTATGCTTTTTCGAAGTTTTATTTGGAAACAAATAAGACGAGTTGAAGATACCAGTGTCATATCGTTCTTCTTGATTCAAGAGCCAGGGAGTTATTGGTTGTGGCGAGGTGAAATCCGGAGCGAAAGCGAATTGCGCGCAGCATTGCCAGGCGCAGCCTCTGAAAGGGGGTGGAGTCACAATCTATATACTTGAAGCCGAGTGATCTATGCGAGGCCAGGGTGAAGTTAGCTTGACTGCTGATGGAAGCCCGTATCCACAACTAGTCTATTCTGTTTGGGTGAGCCATGTATAGGGGTGATAGTCCAATCGAACTCGGCAATAGCGAGTTCCTCTCGAAATGTCTCTTAGGACAGCCTCACCGGAGGCAAGTAGAAGGGTAGAGCACTGATTAGGTGGAATGGGATCGAGAGATTTCGCCACCTTCTCAAACTCCGAAGATTCTACTACCGTAGATGGTGGGAGTAGGGTTCTGCTGGGTAAGCTAGCAGGCTGTTGCGGGAACGACCGCACCTGAGGTTAAGGTCCCAAAATTCTGGCTAAGTGCGAAGCCACAAGGAGCATCCATTTTAAGACAGTTGGGAGGTATGCTCAGAAGCAGCCATCCTCTAAACAACGCGTAATAGCGGACCAACCGAGAATGTATGTTCCGAAGATAAGGGGGCTAAGCCAGATACCGATACCTCAGAGGATCCACAAGGATCATCTGGTAGAGAGGCGAGCCGTTTGGGCAGAAGCACGGCTGTAAAGTCGCGTGGACCGAATGGTTATGAATATCCTGGTGTTAGTAGCATCAAACTTAGGTGAGAATCCTAAGCGTCGTAAGCACACGGGTTTCTTGGCAACGATTTTCAGCCAAGAGTTAGCCGATCCTAAGTATCCAGCCAATTACTTGGATACAAAAGGGAAACTGGTCAATATTCCAGTGCTATATAAGTAGATGCGGTAACGCAAGTTTATCCCTTGACGCCAGGGGGTAGGAAGAGCAGGGGAGACCCTGTTTAACATGCATAAAACTCCAGAGTCTTATTGTGAGGAGAAGGAGTTTAAAGCATGAAATAGCCAGCAATGGTTCTTTCAAACCCTTTGGTCCGTGAAAAAAGGGATATTCCAATCTTATATAATCGTACCTAGATCCGGCACAGGTGTTGCTGGCAAAGAAAGCTAAGACGTGTCAGGAAAACCATGGTAAGGGAACTCGGCAAGTTAGCCCTGTAACTTTTGGATAAGGGGTGCCTGCAGTTGAGTAAACCGCAGGTCTCAGTAACTAGGGGATACCGACTGTTTATCAAAAACACAGCTCATCGCTAAGCCGTAAGGCCTTGTATGGTGGGCGACGCCTGCTCACTACCAGTATCTGAAGTTTCGGTTCAACGGGATGAAGGACTGGCAAAGAGCGGGGGTAACTCTGACCCTCTTAAGGTAGCGTAATACCTCGCCGCTTAATTGGCGGCTTGCATGAATGGCGTAACGCGTGTCCCACTGTCCCTACCATGGACCTGGTGAACTCACTACTCGGTGAAGATGCCGAGGACTTCTAAAGGGAAACGAAGACCCCGTGGAGCTTTACTATAGCCTGATGTTGTATTATAGAACATATCTCGGAGAGTAAATGGGAGCTGTTATGCTATGCCTCTTGGGGCATAGATAGGCGAAAGTGGAACACCATTAGATATGTTTTATAGTGCTTACCCTTAATGGGAACAGCTTCAGGTGGATAGTTTGGCTGGGGCGGTACGCCCTCGATAGAGAAACAAGGGTGCCCAACGTTCTGCTCATTCGGGTCAGAAATCCGAAGTAGAGGGTTAAAGACATATGCAGGACTGACTGTGTTCTTAAAAGCGTGGAACACAGAGACGAAAGTCGGGCTTAACGAACCCTAATATTCTGTTGATGGGAATTTAGGCTGTCAAACAAGCTACCCCGGGGGTAACAGGCTCGTCGCGGTTAAGAGTACACATCGACACCGCGGTTTGGTACATCGCTGTCGGCTTGGGTCATCCTGGTGGTGCAGGAGCCACCAAGGGTTGGGTTGTTCATCCATTAAAGACCCACATGAGCTGGGTTCAGTACGTCGCGAGACAGTACGGTAGTATCTTTTGGAAGTGTTGTTGCTTGAGAGGAAGGCCCTTTAAGTACGAGAGGAACAAAGGGTCGAGGCCTCTGGTCTACCAGTTGTGTCAAAGCATTGCTGGGCAGCTACGCCTTATCTGATAAGACCTGAAAGCATCTAAGGTCGAAGCAGATCTCAAAACTAGGCAACTTGAGGCGCTCATAGCAGATGAGTTTGATAGAATCGGGGTGTAAGTATCGAGCGTAAGCGAGATATTCAGCTCGCGATAACTAAAGCCAAAACCAATCAAACACATCATGAA
>JALTFO010000081.1 GCA_027007005.1 Candidatus Bipolaricaulota bacterium
CTGCCGCTCGTAATGCAGCGATAGCTTGTGCCTGAACCAGCGTATACGTGACTGGATAGATGGGATCCTCTCGTCCCGGGAGGCGGGAGTCCTTCCAGTAGGTCGCACGCAGGGCATATCCGTCCGCGCCGCAATAACGAGGATCTTCTACGAAGAGTCCACCCTTGATGTGACGATGGATATAATCGATAGCGGCGATGAGAGATGCTTTCTGTTCCGTCAATAGCTTGGCATCTGCAGTCAGGTTCCAATATCTGCCGGCGACTATTAGCAGTAATAGGCTAACCTCAGCCGCGTTATACCGCGTGAGTCTCCCACGTATCTCAACATCCGTGTACTCATGGATCCCACGTCCGGGTTCTTCACCGGTGTGTGCGTTCGCACTCCGTCCTAGCGTGTTGCATACGAATCGAATCGCGTCCGCCATCACAGATCGATCCTGCGTCATCAGAGCGGAGATAAGGAGGTCGCGGCCAAACAGTCCGAAACGAACCTGGCCTCCCTTCATCCCTGCGTTATGCAGTCGCAACGTTCTTCCATCACTGATGATTGTTGTCTTAAGGGCAACGAGGTTACCCCTTGCCTTCTCCTGTAGCCTTCCCAAGCGAGGCAGGAGGGTTATGTGCTCATCGTTCATCCTTTGAGCGACCCCGCTAGGATTCCACGCACGAAATAGCGTTGAAATGCGAAGAACACGAACATCGGAAGCACCATGGACACAAACGCCGCTGCGGTCAATATCCACCACGCCTGTCCGCGCGAGCCGACAAGGTTGGCAATGACTACGGTTAGCGGTGCCACCTTGGGGCTCGCTCCCAGATAGATCAGGGAAACAAGGAGATCGTTCCACACCCACAAAAACTGGAAGATGGCCACTGACGCTATCGCGGGCACCGATAATGGCAACACCAAGCTGAAGAATATCTTCAACGTCGATGCACCGTCGATTGCCGCTGAGTCAAATAGATCGCGGGGAAGCCCGGCGATGAAGTTATGCATCAGATAGATGGTAAGCGGCAATCCGTATCCGGTGTGAGCAAGCCAGATGCCGTAGAAGTGCCCGGATAAGTGAAGCTTATTGTACAAGCTGAGAACGGGAATGAACGTCATTTGTAGCGGAACCACCAACAGCCCGACCATGATCATAAACAGCAGATCCCGTCCGGGAAATTTCATCCATGCAAACGCATACGCAGCAAATGAGGCAAATAAGATAGGAATGATAGTAGCCGGAATGGTGATGATAAGGCTGTTACGGAAGGCCAATCCGATGTTCTGTTGAGTAAGCACAGTGTCATAGTTTTTAAGTGTGTATTGGGTGAAATTGAATGGCTGTGATAACGCAGTCCACCATCCGGAACTGTTGATCGCCTGAGGACTGCGGAATGACGTGACGAGTGTGCCCAACGCGGGCAACAGCCAGATGATGATCAACACAAGTATTAAGCCGTGCAGCAAGAACCGGGATGGTACACCAAAGAGTTTCGCATTCATCTTGTCTCCATTTGACTGCGGAAGCGACGAATATTGATCCACATCATCGGAACGATTAGGATAAGTAAGACTACGGAAATTGCGCTGCCACGTCCATAATTTCCAAACAGGAACGCCTGTTTGTACATGATGTTGGCGATGACGTCGGTGGAAAAGTTGCCGTTGGTCATCACGTAGACGATATCAAACACTTTGAGGACGAACACAATCATCGTAGTGGTGACCACAGCCACTGTTGGCCACAGCAGCGGCAGGGTGATGCGCAGGAATATTTGCCACTCATTGGCGCCGTCGATCCGCGCCGCCTCGGTCAATTGCTTGGGAATATTCTTGAGCGCCGCCGATAGAACTACCATGCAGAACCCCGTCCACATCCACACGCCGATTGCAATGAGCGCCAGCGTGTTCCACGGCGACCGGATCAACCATGCGATCGGATTACCATGGAACAGGGTTACTATCTCGTCGAGCAACCCAATCTGGTGCGCTCCTGCAGGGCGGTAGGTGTACACAAACTTCCAGATCACGCTTGCACCGACCATCGATATCGCCATCGGAAGGAATATGAACGATTTAACGATCTTCTCATAGCGCACCCGATCGGCAAGCACCGCAATGATCAACCCGAACGAGACCGTAAAAGTCGTAAACACAATTAACCAGATTGCGTTGTTGCGAAATGCAGTAATCATACCCTGGTTGGTGAACGTGTATATGTAGTTGGCCAGCCCTACAAAGTGCTTTGAGTTAGGGCCGTAGAACGAAATAATGAACGTCTTGATAGATGGATAAACTAAGAATAATCCTAACAGAAGAAGCGCGGGTCCAACGTACAGCCAAGGGTGATACCACTTTGTACGCATATGTGATCCTCCATACCGCTAGGAAAGAAAAGCGGAGGCCCCTTTGGGCCCCCGCGATAGTTGGTCTACTTCTTGTACGCCGCTTGCGCGCTCTGCTCGATCTTGGTCAACACTGTGTCCAGTGGCGTGCCGTTGATGTAGTCAAGCACCCCGGTCCAGAACGTTCCTGCACCGACCTCCGCCGGCATCATATCCGAACCGTCGAACCGGAATACCTGAGCCTTGCGCAGGATCTGGAACGCCTTCTTAGCGATCGGATTGGTGTAGATGTCGGGGTTGACTGTGTTGTTGACCGCGAGCTTGCCAAGCTTCTTAGCGAAGATCGTCTGTGCCTCTGCTGAGGCAAGGTACTTGACCAACGCTTGGGCAGCAGGCGTGTTATTGAACACGCTCATCAGGTCGCCAGAGCCCTCAATTGGGAGGGGCATTCCTGGTCCCATTGGCGGGAACGGGAAGACGTCATAATCCACACCCGGCTTCAGGTTTGGGTTGACCTTTTGGATAAAGCTCTGCATAAACGTTGCCTGCTTGAGCATGTACGCCCCCGGCGGGTTGGTGAACAGCGGATTGGCAGCGTCGCCAAAGTTAGTAGATAGCTCACCGGCCGTACCACCGTATACGTACTTGGGGTTAAGTGCGATCTCGCCGAACGCTTCCCACGCCGCCTTGACGTCCGGGTTGAGCCAACTGATTTTGTGCTGCACCCACTGGTCGTACGCCTGTGGACCGGAAATGCGGAGCATCAGGTCCTCGATCCAGTCGGTTCCCGCCCATCCGGAGGCCGCACCGCTTTCCAGACCGATCGACCACGGCGTGCCACCGCTGCGTGCGATCTCTTGTGTCAGCGCCATCAACTCATCCCATGTTTGAGGAACCTTGTATCCCTTGGCGGCAAACACCGCGGGATCGTACCACACAAGGCTTTTAACGTCAGCGTCCATGAAAACGCCGTACACGTGTCCGTTTACCGTGGCCAGATCGACGAATGCCTTTGGTTGTTCCTTTAAGTTAACGATGTTCTCCAACGGCGCCAACGCGTTCTGCTCGGCGAACTGCTTCATCTGCCCTGGATTGGACATTGCTGTTACATCCGGCGGATTCCCGCTCTTGAAGTGGACAACCAGATACGTGGCCAGATCACGTCCCACTGGCTCAATTGTGACTTGAATACCGGTTTCCTTCTCAAACTGTGCGATTACGTCTTGAAACGCTTGCAGCTCCTGGCCGCTCCATCCGACCGCGACCGATACTTTCTGCGTTGCCGCCTGGCCGAACACAGCAATCATGCCGACCAGCATGAGGATCACTAGCCCGATAACCGCTTTTTTCATCATCTACCTCCTTCTCGTTTTTGTACCCGATGCTTAGATGCTGCTTGTTATTGCTTGTTGCTACCACCTCCTGTAGTTAAATTTAAGTGATGAGTCCAACCGCCCGCTGGGCAATTGCTTCCTTCTCAAAGAGGTGAACGCTGTCCTCTCTTGAAATGCCGCGTCAAAACGCGAAACCTGAAGTGCGGCAGCTCCTCCGTGGTTACGCTTCAATAGACTTTGCTGTTTCAGAGACTCCAAGTCTGAGCATGCCTTGACAGGTGAAACTCCAAATTGCTTACTTAGCTCCGCAACTGTTGCTACCTTGCGAGCTACAACAAACTGTGCATTTTCGTACCGCATATCGTCTACTAACATTTCACTTCTGTATTGCATGGTTATGCTCTCACATTTTAACGTTTTCAGTCAAGTGCTTTCCTTCTATCCACGGTAGCACGCACTTGCTACCGCAACTTTGGGTCTCCTCCCTTCGGGTCTCCTCCCTTCATGACCACTAGGTTGTAGAGCCAACCAGTTTATTTACCAACTCGTTTGGTCTACCGAAAAGTTTCTGTAGCACGAATAATGCTCCCCCTTTTGCACAACTGAATGATTGATCCTGTGCTTGTCGCACTTTAATCTCCCAGTGAAACTCTCGGCCCAAATGGGCATTGAGATCAGTAGCTATTCGGTTGACGAATGCTTCTTCTGCGGAACAAAGGATCTTGGCGTTGATAACAAGCTGGTTTGGGTCAAATAGCCTAACCATCTGTTCTATTGGTTGAATGAGCGAGGAAGCTAGAAGAGAAGTAATTTCTTCTGCTGCCTGCGCAGACACTGTAGCCTCTTTGCTGAGTTGCCCTATGGTGGGTGCTTCGACATATGCGTGCTGTAGAGAAGAGGCGTTTCCGCACCCGCCGTGGAAGACCTTGCCTTCAAGGAGGGTACTACCGCCCATGCGAATGTCATTTCCGACTCCCTTCCTTAGGGCGATGTAGTTCATCACTTTGTCTTGGTATCCCATCAGATAATTCTCAGACAGAGCCATGAAGTTCACATCATTGTCAATAGACACCGGGATATTTAACTTCTCTTCGAGCATCAATTGCGCAGGAACTTGCTTCCACTGCGGCAGGTTCCGACCGGAGATGGTGATGGTGTCCCCTTTAAGAAAGGCTGGAACCCCCAACCCCATACCGATGACCTGGTTGGGGCTCTTCCCTGCACTGTGCAGCATCTCTTCGATTCTGTGTGTGACAAAGGACAAGGCCTTCTCTGGCTTGACCATGTCCCTCTTAGCAAGGGTAGAAGTCTCCGATGCGATTGGCCTTCCATTCAACTCGCACAGCGTGAGATTGAGATCTGGTAGCTCAAGATCACCGCCGATGGCATAGCGAACGGCATTGTTAAACTCAAAGAGTACAGCACGCCGCCCGCCCTCGGACGGGCCGTGTCCGTTGCGGACTACAAGTTCTCTAGAAAGGAGAGTCGCGATTACTGTCTCAACCGTGGGACGACTGAGGTTGAGAGATCTACATAGGCCGTTTCTTGTCAGGGGCGAATGCTCCCTCAACGCAAGTAGGACACGAATTAGGTTGTTCTCTCTCACCTTCTGCGTCGTTACCGCATCCTGTGTCATATGCCCCTTCTGCAAAGCATTACCTGCGATTTTTTACAAAATCTTTTATAAAAGAGCTTAACAATAGTCTAGCACAATTCTCACGGATAGTCAACAGCAAGGGAAGAAATGCAGACTGGGAGAACCTTATCTCGATTGTTCTGACAGATCGAACAGCGGCTAGGCATGTTCGTCCTTGAATTACATGTTGCATTGTTGCCAAAAGTGCTTAAGAGACGTACACTTCAAAGAAAATCCCTGCAGAAAGAGCTTTATGCTGCAACGTCCATGGCGAGGTATTAATCATGAATACGGTATTGGTGCTTGGTATGGTGCTCACTGCGGGGATCATCCTTGGGGAGCTTGGAGAGAAGCTCGGTTTCCCACGCGTTACCGGGTACATCTTAGCTGGTTTCATGCTCAATCCTGATATTTTCCATATAGTACCAGTATCATTCGTGGAGTCATCAGAGCCTGTTACCAATGTCTGTCTTGCCCTGCTCACGTTTTCTGTTGGCGGCACGCTTGCTCTCGGTCCACTAAAGGAGCTTGGAAAGGGAATCGCTTTCATCGCGTTCGGTGAGGCAGAGTTAGCAGCCTTGATGGTGACAACAGGTACTTTAATTATACTTCCCCTCATTGTCCATATTCCAGATGCGACGTTCATGGCGACATACCTCCCACTCGGGCTTCTTCTCGGCGCTCTTGCTTCTCCTACGGACCCATCGGCGACCCTTGCGGTCATGCACCAGTACAAGGCGAAAGGGCCTGTATCTTTTACTATCATGGGGGTTGCAGCACTCGATGACGCGTTGGGGATAATCAACTTCAGTGTCGCGACCGCTCTTGCTGCCGTGTTCAGCGCAGATACAGCCTTGCATGTCGGATCGCTAGTTGCGCCTTTGGGGGCAATTGGCGGAGCAATAGTTCTTGGTGTTGCGTGCGGACTTCTCTTCCACTTTGTCACCCGTGCGCTTCCTCATGCACCAGAGGGTCTGTATATAGTGATGGTCATTGCCGTGCTCTCTCTGTGCTATGGGGTTGCCACACTAGTCGGTTTCGATCAGCTACTGGCCACGATGACTGTGGGAATCACTGTTGTCAACTTCGGACGGGAGCGTGACCGCATCTTCCGCCTGATTGAGGATTACGCTGAGCCTCTTGTCTTTGTCCTTTTCTTTACCATCAGTGGTATGTATATCGCTTTCTCTGTCTTGCTCAGGTTTCTCCCGTTCGTGCTATTGTTTGTCGTGTTCCGCGCGGCAGGCAAGCTCAGTGGGGCCTTTGTCGGAGCGACTCTGGCACATGCCCCAAAGCCAGTGCGAAGGTACGCCGGTTGGGGCCTTCTCCCACAAGGGGGGATCGTAATCGGCCTTGCGTTGATCATGCGGCAGAACCCGGCATTTATTGAGATTAGCAACATCATCGTAAGCGTGACTATCGGAGCTACAGTAATTCACGAGCTTATCGGGCCGATTACCTCAAAGCTGGCATTGCAAAGAGCGGGAGAGTTGCCCAATCTTGGGCATCGCACAGAGGGACACTAGTCGTATGCCAAAACAAGCATTCCTTCCTGAACTCTGCTATACTGGATAGACAAGGAGGGAAGAGATGACCAAACAATTCTATGTGTCCCTGCTGATCATAGGGATCCTCTGCTTGCCTGTTATCGGCACTGGCGTCCCCACTGTGCTTCCACCGAACACGAGCTTCTACTCCGCCGTCGAGCTTGCGACATTGCAGGCTCAAATGAGCGATCTACGAGACGTATTGAGCGACTACGCTCTTGGTTCAGGTCAGTATTTCTCCTCTACGGAGTGGATGAGCCAGGATTTTGCGGCGTACACCGCGGGAATCCTGATGTCCAATGGCTATGCCACACGCCTCGTCGCCCAGGATGGGTGGGCCGACGGCGAGCACGTTTGGGTCTTGGTAGCGATTGCACTTCCTACGCGTACGGCGTGGATTCCTGTCGAGGCATCACCCGCAATGGGGAAATCTCAGCACGTCTTAGGGTCGATACCGCTGTTTACCGATGGCGCGGGGCAGGCGTGGTTTCAAGAGAAATATACAGCATTTGCCAGAGAGATCGTTCTTCCTAAGAACGTCCCGCCGTTGGCGTCTATTCGTGTAGTCCCCGCGCAGGCCAACGTTGGGCAGAAAGTGACATTCATGGCACTTGCATCGTATGATCCCGATGGCGAGATAGTGCGCTACAGTTGGGACTTGGCAGGGATGGAGACTTCAGATCGGTGCACAATACGCCATTTGTTTGACAAGGGAGGAACGTACAATATTCTCCTCTCCGTCACCGATTCTCGTGGGAAGACGACAACAACAAGCATCGACTACAAAGTGAGAGGCTCCAAGGAAGCCGCACCGCCTTCCTCAGGTGGAGGGTGCGGCTGCGGAAGCTAGCAAAGCTGGCTTTGAAGCTTGCCAGCAGGGGTCTTAAGGAAAAGAGGCCCCGCCAGATGAGCGGGGCCTTCTGTTGCTACTGATCCGTGTCGCTCTTTTCCATCTTGTCAAGTTCACGCTGGATATTGTCCAGGGCAACTTTCAGCTCATCTGCCTGAGCACGCAGTGCAGCTGCCCGCGTCTGCGGGTCTGCGTTGTACACGGGTGGCGCGTATGCAACACCGTATCCCCAGCCAGCGCCTCTTCCATAGCCACGGCCAAAGCCACCGCCCCAGCCGCCACCTCGTCCAAATCCGCCTCGTCCTCCCCAGTTGTTCATGTAGCCTGGTACGGGACTTCCACTGCAGTAACCTAATCCACGACCGGTTCTGGGGCCTTGGCCCCGCGGTCCTGTGCGATCTCCTAGTGGCATGATCCACCTCCGTTACTATTTATAGCATATGCACAGTATATGCCTGGGGAGCGCTCTTGTCAACTGGTGTGGCCACTGCGAAAGAAAGACGGTCATTCCCTATTGGATGCGCACTTTACAACGTTCGCCATGATCATCGTAGTCGTCATCGGCCCGACTCCTCCTGGAATAGGCGTAATCAGGCTTGCCCGCGGTGCAACTTCCTCATAGTCAACATCACCTACTATCCCCTCGGGCGTGACATTGATGCCAATGTCGATCACCACCGCGCCTTCCTTCACCATGTCTGCTGTAATAAAGCGTGGGTGGCCCACGGCGACGCACACAATATCTGCCCGGCGTGTGATCGTCTCTATCGACAGCGTCTTGGAGTGGCAGATGGTAACGGTTACCCCTTCGGTTAGGAGAAGGAGGCCAAGCGGCCTTCCTACGGAGAGGCTGCGCCCAATTACAACAGCATTTGCGCCGACAAGATCCACCCCTGATTCTAGGAGGAGCTCCATCACTGCCTGCGGCGTTGCCGGAAGGAGAACTCTTCGTTGTGCGTTCAACTGACGGTAGTTCGCAGCACTAGCACTTTCCACAAGCATCTGTCCCATGCTTACGGGGTTGATACCATCTACATCTTTCTCAGCTGAGACAGCGTACGCAATCCTCTCCCGCGAGATGTGCGATGGGAGTGGCAACTCGACGAATATGCCGTCTATCTGAGGATCAGCGTTCAATCTACTGATTACATCCAGCAACTCTTCCTCGCGCGCCTCTCCTGGAAGCTCGACCCCGGCATACCTGATTCCCAGGCTCTTGGCAAGCCGTGCCTTAGCACGGTAATAGACACGCGCGGCACTATCCTCGCCGATAAGGATGGGAGCAATTGCTGGGACGATTTCTCTATCTGCCAGATGTGCAACATCGCGGCGCAAGACCTCCTGATACTTGCGGGCGATCGCCCTTCCGTCGATGATCGACAATATCTGCCTCCTTCTACTTACCCACCTCGACCTGCGTCGAACTGGGAGCGTAGCGCAAGATCGCCTCGGGAAACGCGAGAATAGATGTATATACCCATACCTGTCCGCTCTTGCGTTCGATCCCCACGCGCAAGCAATCGTAGAAGTCATGGAACAAACCGAAGCTCGGATTGACGATCGCCTGTGTGTCGACGTCGAGTTTGCCACCAAGACTGATCCCCCATTCTGAGCCGTACATCACTTGCGCCCGCAAGGTGAGGCTGGAAAGCTGAATCCTGTTGAGATCGAACTGCGCCGATAAGGAAATCGTTCCTGTCTTAGAGCTCCCTGCATCCACTTTGAGCGTGGAAGGATCAAACCTCCCCTGCGCAGCGTCATAAGGGATGGTCCACCCCACGCTCATGGTATCGGACTTCATGTTGCCGGATAGGTCGACGTGAGAAAACGCGGAACTTGGAATGTCGTACGTCGCTGCGAGGCTTAGCTTTGCCCGCGGCGACCAATCAACGCGTAGCTTGAGCGGATCGAAGGTGCCGTGGGCAAGATCGAGCCCGCCACTCAGCCCGAGAGCTATCTGCGAACCCGCCGTCAAATTCAGGGCGATGTGATTCTTTCCCACAAGGTGATCGAAGGCAAACGGACTTTGTCCATTGATCTCTTGGTATGCGTACGTAATCTTCATCCCTGACCGCGATGCGGAAACGGAGAAGGAATGTGCTTCACGACGCCTAGTCATCGCCCCTGCCTCATAGCTCGTCATCCGTAGTGATCCCGTCGGTTTGAGGCTAAATCCTAGTAGTGTAACGGGCGCTAGACTCACCGTGATCAACCCATCGGCGCGCAGTGAAGAGCCCACCAGAGCATTCCCCTCCCCCCACTCACGAAACCAACCCACGCTAATCTGTGGCGTAAATGAGACGCTACTCCATTTGAGCGGTGACCTGGATAGGGTAAGTTCAGGAAGGCGCTCATCAATGCGTACCTGGTCATCTTTTTCAGTTCTACTGCGGGACGCGGAGAGGGCGAACTTCCATTGCTCGATCGGCCCGCTGGCGGAGGAGGAGAAAGTGAGGGCATGCGATGTACCCTTCTCGTTGTAGCTCACACCGCCGGTCATCTTCCAGTCGTCTGGAAGATCAGCGGTGTGAGAAAGGGAAAATTCAAGCCGGCTGTCGCCCACCTTGGCTGGAAAATAGTAGCCCTTGATCGATCCCCGCTGCCCAGCGAAGGCGTAGCGCAGCACCGCCCCTAGGCCAACCTCCTGAAAGCGGGAGAAGTAGTCAATGAGGATGGCTCCATAGTTATCCCTGTTTACGTAGAATGGGGCGTTCCATTTGAAGAACCACCCACGCGTGCTGCTGCTCCCAATCGCAGGAAAGAGAGGGCTATCGAGTGTCTCCTTGAGCGGTTGCACGTAAACGGGTAGCCAAAATACGCCAACGCCGAACGAACGCACCGTGAGGTTGAACGCTACGATCAACTGATCCGGGTAGAGGATGAGCCTTCCGGTATCGATGGAATAGGGTTGCGCAAGTTCTGCCCCTCCGCAGCAGTCACAGGTGCTCAAAGTAGCGTCAGTCATCTCGATGCGGGACACGCTTCCGTCCTTGTTGTACAGGATTCTCCCATCATCCCCGCGGTAGACCAGGGTGTGAGTCTCCCCGTTGGAGTTAACGAAGCTGCTCTTGCCGCTGAACGCCCTCGCGGTTGCCTGTTGTGTGCTCAATGCCCCGCCTGCGAACAAGAGAACAGCATCGATCCCCTCGCCGGAGAGGGTGAAGTCATCCTCTACTTTCAATTCAACGTTCCCCGTCGCCTGCAGGCGCCATTTGTTGCCTGCCTGTTCATCGACGAGGGCATTGTCGGCAGAGAGGATTGTTTTCTCGTAGGACAGGTGCACGTTGCCGTGTGCGCTCACATGACGATGATCGGAGGAGACGGTGAAGGCATCGCACCTTATGTCCAGCGGAGCCGTCTGGCTTGCTGTCTGCACGCTCGCATTTGGCACAGCCACGGTCGGCGGCAGGCCCTGTGCGTGTGCTATACCGACAAAGGCGATGAGAATGACGAAAAAGGGGATCATCCGTCGTACGTGTTTCCACAATGAGCGGTGATGAAGGCGATCGAGTTGCAGGAATAGGACGATGCCGATAGCTCCGAACAGGATATCCGGAAACCAGGCTCCCAGTGGTGGTGAGATCATTCCCCGTCTTCCCAGTGTCTGCGTCCACAGCAGTGTCCCCTGGAAGAGGCCAACCAGGACAAAGCCAATAACGATCCCCACGGCGCGGCTTCGCCAGCCGAACAGGAGGCTCGCTGCCCCTCCAAATAGCACGAAAACAATGGTGGCAAATGGCATTGCGGCTTTGAGATTGCATTCCACGATGAGATCGTCCACATCGGCGCCGCTCTTTCGCAAGAGAGCGATCTGAGCCCGCAGTTCACCGATCCTCATCTCCGATGGGGTGCGTGATCCAAATAGAAAGTCGGCCCCAACCTGCCCTGCCGCAATTTGAAGTGTAGAGAAGCTACCGGTGTAAGTGAGCGTCCCGTCGTGATCGTAGCCGTATACCTTCCCGTCATCGAGCGTCCACGCATCGCCTTTCCATCGCCCGGTCTTGGCGGTGAGAATTGTCACCGCAGACTTCGCCTGCGGGAACAGCTTCCCCGTTACGTCGTAGACGAGAACTTCGTTTAAGACCCCTGTCTTCTCGTTGTAGCTTCGCACGTAGAAGAACTCTCCTTCCTGCCCCTTAAAGAAGGTATTTGCGCGAACATGAGGCACGCCTCCGCGAAAGATGATCCCGCGCAGCGTCTGCTGGTAGAGGTGCTCCGATGACGGGACAGCCCAATTGTACAGCGCAAAATCGGCTCCGGCGATAAGGGTGGCAGCAATAACGAGGGGAAGAAGGATTCTCCGCAGGGAGACCCCCGCTGCTTGGAAGGCGATCACCTCCCTGTCATGCACCAGCCGTCCCAATCCGAGAAAGGTGGCGAATAGTCCGCTCACCGGAAGGGCGAGGACGAGGAGGCTCGGGAGCTTCAACACGAGAAGATGAATGAGAGAAGCGATCCCCACCCCGCGATCGACCATCAAGTCGGAGAGGGAGAGGATCAGGTTGAGGAGGATAAACAGCAACAACCCGCCAAGTGAGACGAGAAACGGGCCCACCATCTCGGAGAGGATGTATCGGTCGCTGCGATGGATGATCATTGTCACATGCATGATACGTAAAATGTGTGCTACTGCCCAACCCGGAGTAACGCACTGCGTCCACTCAAGTGTCATCCATCGTTGATCCCCCTCGATCGATGAGGTATATTGGAACGATCCCAATGAATAATCGCCTGTACGTAGAAACCTGGGGATGCCAGATGAATGTCCATCAATCGGAGGGGATTATTGGTGTCCTCAAGCAAGATGGGTTTTCCCTCACCGAGTCGCTTGCCAAGGCCGATGTCGTCATCTTCAACACGTGCATGGTCAGGCAGAAGGCGGAGGAGAAGGTGTACGGCCGTATCGGCGCTGTCGTCGAGCAGAAACGCAAACGACGGGTCGTCCTCGGTGTCGGCGGGTGCATGCCGCAGGTAAGGGGGGAGGCCCTCCTGAAGCGCTTTCCCGCGATCGACTTCATCTTCGGGTCAAGCGACATTGCATCACTTCCCGGGATTGTGCACGCTGCATCAGAGAAACAAAGCGAGCGTATTGCTCACGTAAGGCCACCACTGGGAATCGATGAGGTCCCGCCTCACAGACAGAGCCCCGTTACAGCAATGGTCACAATTACGCAGGGATGCTCGAATTTTTGCTCCTACTGTGTTGTCCCCTATGCGCGTGGACCTCTGCGAAGCCGCAATCCGGATGCTATCCTCCGAGAAGTGGACGAAGCAACTCGCGCTGGCTACCCTGAGATCCTACTCCTCGGGCAGAATGTCGACTCTTACGGGACGGATCTCACTGAGTACGGGAGTTTTGCGCAGCTCTTGGGACGGATAGCTGATGTGGGTACGCCGCGTATCCGCTTCACCAGCTCGCACCCCAAGGACATGACACCACAGGTGATTGAGCAGATTGCCGCGCACGAGAACATCTGCAAGCACATTCATCTTGCCTGCCAATCGGGGAGTGATCGTATCCTGCAAGAGATGAACCGCGGTTACACACGTCGTGATTTCCTCTCCATCCTGGCTGGTGCTCGTGATGTGGTTCCAGAGATCAACATTACGACCGATCTGATCGTCGGCTACCCGGGGGAGAGCGATGAGGACTTCGCGGCCACGCTTGAACTGATCGATCAGGCACACTTCGGGTCTATCTTTGTCGCCATGTACTCACCGCGCCCGAGGACACGGAGCGCTCTCCTTCCCGATGATGTCACACCAGAGGTTAAGAGTGCTCGCCTACATGCCGTCCTCGATTTACAGCGCGGGATCGCGCTTTTGCAGAATAAGAAACGAATTGGAAGCAAATTGGCGGTCCTCATTGAAGGCAAGACGCGTGCTGGGAGGGCCTATGGGAGAACGGACGCTCACCGTACGGTGGTGATCGACGGCGATGCGAGCGTTGGGCAGTTCGTTCCGGTGTTCATAGAGGATGCAACTACAGCCGCGCTCATCGGAAAGCGGGCGGATTCTATGGTGCCACAAGGAGCGTAATGATCATCACAGTCACACTCAATCCAGCGATCGACAAGATCTATTGGGTCGATAAGCTGAAGATGGCAAGGGAAACGCAGGATGAATTCCTAACGCGGGCGAGGAATAGCGACACATCGGCCGGAGGAAAGGGAGTGAACATTAGTATCTTCCTTTCTCGCCTGGGAGTGGAAAACGTGGCGATGGGTTTTGTCGGTGGCTACCTTGGACACGTGGTCGTGCGAGACCTGCGCAATGAAGGAGTGACAACAAACTTCGTATGGGTAAACGCAGAAACGCGCACCAACGTGGTCGTGCTCGAACGGGGACACGAGTACGTCCCGATAATGATTGACGAGGCCGGTCCTGCAATAATGCAGGAGGAGATCAGTCGCTTCATCCGCCGCTACAAGCGGATGCTCAACCGCGCTACGTGGGTCATTCTTGCGGGGAGCCTTCCTCCTGGCGTTGACGCGGACCTGTACCGGGTCTTGGCGAAGATGGCAGAGGACGCAGGTGCGAGGGTCGTTATCAGCGCAGCCGGGGACGCGTTAGGCCATGCGCTTCTTGCCGCACCGTACATCGTTAAGCCGGATATTCGTGAAACACTGGTTGTCAATGACCTTCCGCTTGGTACGCGAAGCGAGATCATCGCTGCCGGAAAGAAGGCGGTGGCCGACGGCGCAGGTGTCGTCATCGTCTCACACGAGGTAACGGGTGACATTGCGATCACCGCGGATGGGGTGTGGGAGATATCGGCCCCCGCAAAGACGACTCAGTTCAAGAACTTCGTCGGGGCGGATGACGTTCTGCTCGGTGGAATCGTGCACATGCTCAACAAGGGTGAAAGCCTGGAGGACGCGCTGCGCTTCGGCATGGCAGCAGGCATGCTGAGCGCGGAGAGCGACGAGAAGATCTGCTCAGATATCGGGCAGATCGAGAATAACATGGAGACAATCTCCGTTAGGAAGCTATAAGAGGAGGCTCCCGAAATGAAGGTTCGCGATATCATGACGAAGGACCTGACATCGTGCGAGAAGGACGTATCAGTACGCGAATTGATCTTCATCTTCGACAGCGCTCGAGTTTCGAACATGCCAATTGTCGATGAGGAGGACAAGGTTATTGGCTTCATATCAGAGAAAGACGTCATCAGAGCATGTCTTCCCGGATACTTCGATATGCTGCACACTGCCTCGTTCATACCTGATATGAATCAAATATCGAAGAAATTAGCTCAAATAGCTGATGATCCCGTCGAGAATTACATGAAGCACGACATGATCGTTGTGAACGAGGAGGATGATGATCTACAGGCAGCGGAAATCATCATCCGCAAGAACATCAAGAATTTGCCGGTTATAGATAAATACGGGCGTCTAGTAGGAAAAGTTAAGAGGATTGATCTCCTCCGACACTTGCTCTGAAGAGATGGGCTTCCCGTGGAAAGAGATCGGCCTTGCAAAGGTGCGGGTCGTTTCAGATATCGGGACCTCTCTCTTCGTAAATGGGCACTTAACGGAGGACAATCTTGAAGGTACCGAGGATGCGGTGCTCGTCTCTTATGCGGGCGACCGAGGCAGGGTGGACCTTCGCCTGCTGGGGCGCACCCTCCTTCCCACTCTCCCCGGTCATGGACTTGAGCAACTTTGCTCACACTATGGAATCCCAGAGGGGAGTGATGCGGGGACGCTCTTCTCCCTCTTTTCTGCGCTGATCGAGGGCTTCCTAAACCTGCCCCCGGACCTGTTGTCGCTTCTTTCCGAGCTCCTTCCCTCTCCGAATAGTGACTGCATCCGCCGGCTGATCGCGTTCGCACATCCGCAGGAAGATGTACAGGCAAGTGATGGCGAATCCTCCGCATCGCCGGCGCAGTTCTGTCTTGCAGACGTGTTGGAACCAGGCGGTCCACTTGCACGTGATTTGGTCGGTTTTGAGGCGCGCGCCGGGCAGTTGGAGATGGCGCAGCGTGTGCTCGACGTCTTGGATAGTGGCGGAACGACCATGGTCGAGGCCGGGCCGGGCACGGGAAAGACGTTTGCCTACCTGGTCCCCGCGCTCCTCCACCTGCGCGATCATGAGGGCGCACGCGTTGTCCTGTCCACTCGCACGAGACAGCTTCAGGAACAAGTCTTCCACAAGGATCTCCCGTTCCTCTCCCATCATCTTTTGCCATCGTTGCGGGTGGCTCTTCTCAAAGGGAGAAGAAACTACATCTGCATCCGCCGCTGGCAGATTGTCCTGGGCGAGCTTGTCGAGGGACTGGAGCGCGATCTTCTCACCAGCCTTGCTCCCGTTGCTCGCTGGCTGTTTCTTACGCAGACCGGCGATATCGAAGAGAACAACGCCTTTCTTACAGATCCGGACGCAAAGGGGCTATGGCGACGTGTGTACGATGATCCCCATCGCTGCCTCGGTCAGTCATGCCCGTTCTATGATGATTGCTTCTCTGTTGCCGCTCGCCGGCGCGCACGCAAGGCTGACCTTGTCGTGGTCAACCACTCCCTCCTTCTGGCCGATAAGAAGAGTGATGAAGGGATTCTTGGGGAGTATGAGTGCCTGATCGTCGACGAGGCACACGCCTTGGAGACGGCTGCACGGCAGGCTTTTACGGTTACTTTATCTGTTCACAGCTTGGATTCCCTGTTGCGCGTGATCGAACACCCGCTTGGCAGACACACTGGCGGCTGGCTTGCCCGCCTGCCGCTTGCGCGGACCGACATCAGGATCAAGAAAGCACATGACTTGGTAGGCACGCTGCGTGGGGCCAACACACGTCTCTTCTCCGCGATTGCACACGGTCTCCCTCAGGGGCGTGGGCGATCTCCTGATCTATCCCCGTTTGAAAGCGAGATGGCCGAAGTAGTGCATGACCTGGAAGCGCTCACTCGGTCCATCGAGACCCTCGCCGATGCGGCAGAGACACCCGAGATTGAACACGAAGGTGATGGGCTGATCGCCGAAGGTGCGGAGATCGCTGATGCATTCCACAAGCTCTTTTCTCCACCGAATGACAACAGCGTTCAGTGGTACGAATTCATCGGGGAAGAGGCGTATCTTCATGGTTCTCCGCTGAGTGTCGCACCGTTCTTGGAAAAGTCACTCTATCCACGCATCGAGTCCCTCGTTCTCACTTCCGCTACCCTCTCGCAAGGGGGAGATTTCAACTACCTCAAAGATTCGCTTGGCCTCTTGTCGGCTCCTGGGAAAGCGGAGTCGGCTGTGGTCCCTAGTCCCTTCTCTTATGCGGAAGAGATGAAGCTCTTGATCCCCACATTCCTGCCACCGGTGACATCGACGAACTCGTACGTGAACGCCTTGGCGGAGTGCGTCCAGCGGGTGATCAGTGAGGTTGGGCGTAAGGTTCTTATCCTGTTTACCTCGTACAAGCTGCTGCGTGCGGTCCATGATGCGCTTGGCGAGAGGACACTCGTGCTGGCACAGGGAATCGACGGGCCGCGCAGTAAGCTGATCGAACGCTTCAAGGCAAGCGTCGGATCAGCAGTACTGCTAGGGACGGACAGTTTCTGGGAAGGGGTCGATCTCCCGCGAGATGCCCTCGAAATCCTCATCATTACCCGCCTTCCATTTCCCGTCCCCACTGATCCTGTCTTCTCTGCACTGGCCGACAAGATGGCAGCTAGTGGCAAGGACCCATTCTCTGATCTATCGATCCCGCGAGCGATTCTCAAGTTGCGCCAAGGTGTGGGCCGGTTGATTCGCACCACGAGTGATCGTGGCGTTGTTATCATCGCTGATGATCGCATCCTAAGAAGAAACTATGGGAAGCTGTTCTTGGCTGCTCTCCCTGTAGCGGGAGAAAGAATTGCAAGCTTGAACGATCTCGTCTTCAAGGTTGGGGCATGGCTTCATCCAGTGAGCTAACCCTTCACCCAATGGGCGTGGCACCTCAAATTGACTTTTTTCGGGGAAGGGAGTAGAATAGCCCCATCAAATTAAGGTTATCTCCCTGATTCATTGCGTAAGTCCTGAACCTATGAAAGTTTCCGCAGTAGTGCCTGCATACAACGAAGCCGCTCGGATCGGAGCTGTACTAAAGCCCCTGCTCGGTTGTCCCGCGGTTGATGAGGTGATCGTCGTGGACGACGGATCGGACGACGGAACAGCAGAGGTTGCCAGTCAGTACCCGGTGCAGGTGGTCAGGCTGCCAGAAAACTGCGGCAAGGCAAAGGCGCTCGATGAAGGAGTGACGCGGGCTCGCAACGATGTCCTCCTCTTTCTTGATGCGGATCTTGTCGGCTTGACTGAGGCACACGTCGATCACTTCATTAGCACCTACGAGGACAGCGGCGTCGATATGGCGATCGGCGTATTCGCCAACGGGCGGAAGAACACGGACTTCGCGCAGAAGATGAATCCGTACGCCTCCGGGCAGAGAATACTAACCAAGAAGCTGTGGAAGCGGGCAAAGTCAAACGTACGTGAAATGAACTATGGGATCGAGTTTGCACTGTCCAAGCTTGCTGTGAAGGAAGGATGGACCAAGGAAAAGGTGAAGTTGGTAGGAGTAACTCACGTTCTCAAGGAAGAGAAGCGCGGGTTCTCAAGCGGGATGCGTGAACGATTCAAGATGTACGGCGATATGATAAAGTGGCTGTTTAAGAAGATCTGAAAAATGAAAATAGCGATAGGTTGTGACCATGCAGGAGTGGATTTGAAGCGTGCCTTGATCGACTCAGTCCTCAAGGAGCACGAGGTTATCGATATGGGGACAAACTCGAAAGAGTCCGTCGACTATCCCGACATCGCAAAGCCTGTGGCACATGCTGTTGCCGCTGGCGATGTCGAATATGGGATCCTCATATGCGGTACAGGGATCGGGATGGCGATGGCCGCAGGGAAGGTAAAAGGGATCCGTGCTGCGCGTTGTAGTGAACCGTACTCGGCCGAGATGAGCCGAAGGCACAATGATGCCAATATACTCTGTTTCGGAGCTCGCGTGATCGGAACCGGCATGGCGGAGAAGATAGTTGAGAAGTGGCTCTCTACTCCGTTTGAGGGTGGTCGACACGCGCGGCGGGTCGGCAAGATCGAGTAGTTGTCATACGTCAAGAGCGCAGCAATCTCCGCATGTAGCAGTGGGTTCTAGGCCCGTGAGTTTGACTCAAGGAGTCTAACATCTATGGTAGTCCAATGGATGATCTTTGTTCTCTGTTCACTAGCAATTGTCCTCGCCGGAGTGCGCCTTGCAAAGTTCGGTGATGCAATCGGAAAACGAAGTGGGATTGGCCAGGGTTGGATCGGCCTTCTCTTTCTGGCCACGATAACCTCCGTTCCTGAGTTGACAACAACGGTGACCGGTGCGACGATTGATGTTCCCAATATCGCCATTGGAAACGCACTTGGCAGCAACCTGTTCAACGTAGCGATCATCGCCGTTATCGACATCATGCTCCTCGGGCGCGGGCCGTTCTTGCGCAAGGTGAAATCCTACCACGTTATCAGTGGTGGAGCAGCTATTCTGCTGACGACGCTGGTGATCCTTGGGATCTCCGTCTTCCCGCGCGCGCAGGTTCTCTGGATCAGCCCATTTAGCGTGGCGATTCTGGTGTTGTACGTGTTCTCGGTTTTCCTTCTCTTCCGCGTGGAGAAGCGCGAAGGAGCGGTGGAAGAGGGCGATGAGGAGACGCTTCCGCTCCGTCGTGCGATCATCGGGTTTGCGGCTTCCGCTGGTGTGATAATCGCTGCCGGGATTTTTCTGGTGCACGCGAGCAAGAACATTGCCATTAGCTCGGCCATGTCGGGATCGTTCATGGGGGCTATCCTCGTGGCTATCGTGACATCGCTTCCAGAGCTAGCGACGTCGATCGGAGCGCTTCGTATTGGAGCCTACGACATGATCATGGGCAATCTATTCGGGTCGAATATGTTTAATATCTTAACAATCTTCTTTGCTGATGTTGCTTTCCGTCGGGGTTCGCTGTTCGCCGCACTGGGCGGTGAGGCATCCAACCAGGTGATGATCGCTGTTCTAGGGATCGTAATGGTAACGATAGCAGTCATTGGGATTGCGTATCGTTCCAAGAGAAAGGTGCTGGGAATGGGGATAGACGCTATGTTTTTATTGATTGCATATCTAATAAGCACATCTCTAATTGTGTTTCGTGGCATAGATTTCTAAGGTGGTGAAAGAATGGAACTGAGCGAATTACGTGCGCAGAGTATGGACCAATTGCAGGAGCTGGCGAAGACATTCAAGGTTAGAAATAGCATACAGCTTGGCAAGGAAGACCTGCAGCGAGCGATCATGGTGCAACTGGCAAAGGGAGGAAAACTCAACTTTGACGGAGGTGTCCTTGAGGTTCTCCCGGACGGATACGGCTTCCTGCGTGGCAGCAACTGCTTGCCAGCACGGAATGACACCTATGTTTCCCCTTCGCAGATCAAGCGATTCGGGCTGCGCGACGGTGACACAATTTCCGGCATTATTCGCGCACCGAAGAACGATGAGCGATATTTCGCTCTTATCAAGGTAGAAGCAGTCAATGGAGCCCCCCCTGAGGAATCGCGCCGTCGCCCCAACTTCCGCGAGCTAACGCCGCTTCACCCGGACGATCTGTTGAAACTGGAACACGATCCAACCGACGTTTCCACGCGCATCATTGACCTCTTTTGCCCGATCGGCAAGGGCCAGCGCGGGCTGATCGTCTCTCCGCCGAAGGCGGGTAAGACGACCCTCCTAAAGGAGATCGCACGTGGAATCAATGCCAATCATCCCGACGTAACGCTCTTCGTTCTCCTGGTCGATGAACGACCGGAGGAGGTCACCGACTTTAGCCGTTCACTCAAGGCTGGCGAGGTTGTTGCTGCGACGTTCGACCAGGAACCACGGCACCATACGCGCATCGCTGAGCTTGTCACCAACCGCGCGAAGAGGTTGGTTGAGATGGGAAAGGACGTTGTTATCCTCATGGATTCGATAACCCGCCTGGCGCGTGCCTATAACCTCTCCGTCCCCTCGTCAGGAAAGCTCCTCTCCGGTGGAATGGATCCAACCGCGCTCTACAAGCCGAAGGAATTCTTCGGAGCGGCCCGCAACATAGAAGAAGGCGGCAGCCTGACGATCATTGCCACCGCGCTTGTTGACACGGGGAGCAAGCTCGATCAGGTTGTGTTCGAAGAATTCAAGGGAACGGGAAACATGGAGTTAATCCTCGATCGCAACCTGTCGAATAAGCGAATCTATCCGGCGATCGACGTGGAACAGAGCGGAACACGAAAGGAAGAGCTCCTCATTCCGGCGAAGGCATTGAATCGTGTGTGGATTCTGCGTAAGATGATGAGTGACTTAAATGATCCGCAGAAGGCATTGGAGTTTGTAAAGAGCAAGATGGAGGCGACAAAGGATAACGAGCAATTCCTCGAGTTGATGAGCAGTGACTAAGAAAAAACCGATTCGCAAAGATCGTGTACTGGTAGCGCTTGTAGTTCTTGTTGCCGCTATTCTGATCCCAGTTCTCATTCACTCCGGTAGATCGAAGACGCCTGCCACGCCACCCGCAACGACCGAATCCGGCACCACCCCGGTCGGGGGCTTGCCGACTGTGTCCATCGGTAATCCCGCTACAAGCACTGACGGAGAGGCTACAACTACCACGGAGACAACACCGAGCACAACTACGCCGACAGAGACACCCACAGTCACCACCACTGAAGCGAATACTCCGGCCAATTCTGCAATCCTCACTCACGTTGTGGCACAGGGCGAGACGCTCGATCAGATCGCTTCCCAGATGGGTGTTACCCAAGATCAAATCATGGCCGACAACAACCTCGTCTCTGCAAGCCAGGTTACAGTGGGTGAAACACTGTATGCGGTATCAAATGGAATTATTCAAACAATCAGGAGAGGCCAGACCCTCACCGATATCTCCATTACTTATAGTGTGCCGATCGAAAAGATAGCGCAAGCAAACGGGATCACTGATCCCGGGAAGATCATCGCCGGGCAACGGATCATAATCCCCGGGGCGACCACAGACCTGTGGCAAGCGGTCATTCGTCTCTCTCACGGCCAGCAGACGAGGTTCATTTGGCCACTGGAAGGAAAGATCACCTCTCCCTTTGGCTGGCGCATTCATCCAGTCTACGGAATTCGGCAGCATCACAACGGTATTGATATCGATGTCCCTGTAGGGACGATCGTGCGCGCGGCAGCGCCCGGTAAGGTGTACCTAATTGAGGATGATCCTGAAGGGTACGGAACAGCAGTCATCATCCAGCATACTGACGGCTACCTCACGCTTTACGGACACCTCTCCAGCGTACTCGTCTCCAAGGGACAGTATGTTGAGGTTGGACAGCCGATCGCCAAGTCAGGAAACACGGGCGTCTCCACCGGTCCTCATCTGCACTTTGAGGTACGAAACGGAGACTTTCCCGTCGACCCGCAGCGGTACCTTCCTAGCTGAATGGAGCACTTTGTAATTCGGGGCGGACGCCCACTCTCAGGAATGATCCCCATCTCCGGCGCCAAGAACGCCGCTCTTCCTGCATGCGTTGCCTCTCTGCTCACAGACGAACAGGTCATCATCGACCACGTACCGCACCTGCGAGATGTCTCTACAATCCTGTCCACTATTTCGTCACTGGGCAAGCGCGTCGTGCGAGATGAGGAGAGCGTATCAATCGCTGGGGGGGAGGATCTCCGCTGTCAGCCACAGGCCTTATTTGTTGAACAGATGCGGGCTTCATTCCTCGTTCTCGGTCCGCTCGTCGCGCGCCTTGGTCGCGCGATCGTCCCGCTCCCTGGCGGATGCCAGATAGGTGCCCGCCCGGTCGACCTTCACCTCTCCGGCCTGCGATCCCTTGGAGCACAAGTGACGGAAGGAGCAAATTCCGTGACAGTAGTTGCCAAACGCCTGCGTGGGGCGAGGATCAACCTTCCCTTTCCATCCGTTGGAGCAACTGAACAGATAGCCATGAGCGCGTGCCTTGCCAAAGGAGAGACGCTGATCGAGAACGCCGCCTGGGAGCCAGAGGTCATGGACCTCGCGGATCTACTGAGGAGAATGGGCGCAGAGATCGAATACAGGGAAGGATCACTCCATATTCAAGGGAGGCCCTCCCTTCATGGAGCAAGGCATCTCGTGATCCCCGATCGGATGGAAGCAGGCACGTACCTCATTGCTTCGGCGATCACTGGCGGCCAGGTGACAGTGCAGGGCGTCGTCCCAGAGCACTTACGCTCTGTCTTGCAGATCCTCTCTGGGACAGGTTGTAAGATCGAGGAGACCGATCACGCGATCAAGGTCACGTCTGACGCTCGACCTCGGCCGATCAATACGATCACCGCTCCTTATCCGGGCTTTCCAACGGACTTGCAGCCGCCGCTTGTTGCGCTGTTGAGCTTGGCTGATGGTACAAGCACCGTGGAAGAGAAGATCTTCGAGCACAGGTTCACCTATACCTCAGCCTTGCGTGAAATGGGGGCACAAATAGAAGTGAACGGGCGAACGGCAGTGATCAACGGCGTAAGCAAGCTTCAGGCGACATCCGCAAGCGCACCTGACATCCGCGCTGGCGCAGCGCTGGTCCTTGCGGCCTTGGCAGCAGACGGTGAGAGCACGATCGACAATCTCGGGCAGATAGATCGCGGCTATGAGCACATGGTGCAAAAGCTTCGAGGTCTAGGTGGGCAAATTGAACGCATCAGCTAGCAATCACCTTCTTCCTGAAGACCGCCTCGGAGAGCGGGCGCGCATCTACGGAAGCGAGAAGGCGGTCCTCGTTGCTGTGCAGACGCCGGATGGTAAAGTTGACGAATCCCTGCGCGAGCTTACGGCTCTTGCCTCCACTGCAGGCATTCCCTCTCTTCTAGAAGTTGTACAAAACCGCACTCGCCCCGACCCACGCTACTTCATCGGCAAAGGGAAGGTTGCCGAGGTGAAGGCGGCGGCGCACGAGCTTCACGCGGACGTTGTTATATTCGATGACGAACTCTCTCCTGCGCAGGCGAGGAACCTCGAAGAGAAGATCAAGACAAAGGTTATCGACCGCGCGCAGTTGATCATGGACATCTTTGCCCAACGCGCCGCGACCAAGGAGGCAAGACTGCAGGTGGAGCTTGCGCAACTGCGCTACCTGTTACCCCGCCTGCGTGGTTGGGGAAGTGCTCTCACGCGGCTCGGCGGAGGGATCGGGACACGTGGGCCGGGCGAGACGCAGCTTGAACTCGACCGCAAGAAGATCAACCGCCGCATCCACGCGCTGGAAAGACGCCTGAAGAAGGCCCGCTCTGAACGTGCACTGCGCAGTCACAAGCGCCGCACGGGGCCATTCCCGCTTATCGCCCTCATCGGATACACCAACAGCGGCAAGTCGACGCTCCTCAACAGGCTCTGCGCAGCCGACGTGCTCGTTGAGGACAAGCTCTTCGCCACCCTGACTACGACCGTCAGACGCGGGGAGATTGCACCCGGCCAATTGGCGTTGTTTAGCGATACGGTGGGGTTCATCCGCAACCTTCCACACCACCTCATCCCCGCATTCGCCGCAACACTGGAAACGGTGCGTGATGCCGATCTTCTACTACACATTGTTGATTCATCCCATCCCAGTTGTACCGAAGACTACCAGAGCGTCATTGACACCCTCGATCATGAGGTATTCACAACTGATGAGCCCCGCCCACCGGTGATCGACGTTCTGAACAAGATCGACCTTATCTCTCCGGATGAGATCAAGACAGAAGCCTTCCACAAGCCTGTACTCATCTCGGCGCAGAATGGGACGAGGATCGATGGTCTCCTCGCGCGTGTTCAGGACATCCTCTCGCAGGGGAAGCGCGATGTCTCACTCATCCTTCCCTACAATATGACAGCAGAGATGCATCTGCTATCCCAGCGAGAGAAGCTCTCTGTGTGCGGCTATACAAAGGAAGGAATCGAGGTTGTGGCAACACTGCCCGAAGAAGATCTGAAGCGCCTTCTCAGGCAGGGTGCAAGGATCAGCCCTTCTCCTTCCGTGTCGCAGAAGATGGCTTGATTTGCGCTAGTTCTACCTCCACCCGATCGTGATCCCCTGTTAGGAGCGTAACCGTGCGCCTGAAGATATTGTGGGCGATCACCTTCCCGCGCTTGTCCTTGTAGCCGACCCATGTGCCGAGCTTGGGCATCTGCGCAAGTTCCGCCTTGTAAGCGTCATGTTCATAGGCAAGGCAACACATGAGGCGTCCGCAGGCCCCGGTGATCCGCTCGGCAGGGACGAACAGCTCTTGATCGTAAGCAAATTCCATCGGAACAGGAGTGGGGTCGTGCAAGAATTGATGGCAACACAGGACGCGGCCGCAGCGGCCGATCCCACCCTTCAGTTTCGCCTCATCGCGCGCCCCCATTTGACGCAGCTCGATGCGAACCCCAAAGCGCCCGGCAAGATCCCGCAGAAGAGCGCGAAAGTCCACCCGGTGCGGTGCGGTGAAGTAGATGCGCAGGTGAGAGCGATCGATGGTGAACTCGGCAGCGACGAGGTGCATCGGCAGATTGTGGCTAGTGATCACTTCCCGCGTCGAGGCGAGCACTCGCTCTGCCTCAGCTTGGTTGTGAGCGTACGCATCCACATCGCTTGCTGTCGCCTTACGGATCAGTTGTTCGAGTTGCTCGCCGATCCCTTCGCCGGCAGCCAGGATGCTCATCACGATCCCCATGTGCAGGCCGTTGTGATCCACGATACAGCGATCACCGGCAGCAAAGGTTCCAGACTGCGCATGGAAGTAGCCACTGTCCCGCTCAAGATTAAATACGCGCACCAAGAATACATTTTCCTCAGCCATCATCACCTCGCACCACGCTAAGAAAGAGCGACAGGAAAACTCCGTCCAGGAAAGTATAGCGATCCAACGCTCGCTGCGCCCGTTGAATACGCTGGCAAGTAGCACCCCACCTCTCTGGAGCGATCGCCGCCAATCCAGTCAGATTAGTGTGTGCTTTGCCCTCCAGTTCGACCCCTTCCCGCAGTGCTGAGAATGAAATTGCGAGCAGTTGTCCGAGTAGGCATGCGGCCGCCTCTCGCCCAGCCCGAGCGATGGCGATCGAAGCCGCGACTGCAAGCTCGCGATCACCACGTGTGAGGCGCAATACCAATCCAGTCGCAGCCTCGCGCCTGACGATGGGGTCATCGCCGATACTAAGGGAAATCAGCTCAGGTCCAGTTGCCTCCGCGATGACTTGATCTGCATCCTTCCTCGCGCGCGCGAGATTAATCGGATGAGCGATGAATCTCTCTAGCTCGGCCTCGCTCTCCACGATCTCGACGAGGTAGTTAGCTTCAATCTCTTCGTATCCGGCTGAGATCAAGCGCGAAACACTGTTGCTATCGATGGTTGGTACGACACGCACCACCTGGCTGCGCGAAACGATTGTCGCCAGCAGATCACCGGGGTTCTCTACTAAGAAGAGGAACACAAGGCCACGTGGAGGTTCTTCCAGCACCTTGAGCAGAGCGTTTGCCGCCTCCATCGTCAACTGCTCGGCACGTGGAAGGAGGCACACCTTCTGATGGGCCTGCGTCGGAGCGAACTGCGCCTGGTGGATCACCTCACGCACCTGTGCGATCCCGATCCTCTCCTTCCCCTCTGGGGCGGAGAGTTCAATCAGGTCGGCATGTACACCGCGTGAAACGAGATCCTCCTCTTGTGGCGAACGTGCGAGCAAGGCTGATGCGCGCCTGCGTCCTTCGGCTATCCTGTCGGTTCCGTGCGGAACAACGACCAGGGACGAGGCTGTAGAAAGTGCGTTGTTATCTGTCATTGTGGGCTTTGGCATCGTGAACAAGAGGGTACCACAGTGCTAGAATGGGTGCAACGATCACTGAGAAAGCGATTTAGCGAAGTGAGTCATTAAGCGAGTGAGTGATTGAGTGAGTGAGTGAGTGAACTGCCCAATCTCCCCTCTCCGGGCCAGGCTTCGGCCCCAAGGAACTCCAGCCACAGAGGAAGGCCTTCAGGACTAGCGGCCGATCATTCATCTTTCGATCTCTCAATTTCCCAGCGCCTACACGTCATAGTGCGACGACGGGCGGCTCTTTGTCCATTTCGGAAGGGAATAGTTCCAAGTGGGGCAATGTAGATTCGCTAAAGGCAGAAGAGTCAAGAACCGCGATCTAATCTTCCTGAGCATTGTCTTCACGCGCCTATCGTGTGCGGATGCGCAGGCGCCCGCTCTGATACACCGAGAAGTTGCCTGGGAGTTGATCCTCGTAGTTTGTGAATATCTCTTCGATGACAGCCACTTTTTCGGCACTTCGGGCCCCTTCCAAGCGCAAGAGCAGGACACCAGCATGGGGTTCTCTTGAACGATATACCAGTTCTCCAAAATCCTTATCCATGGTAACGACCATTCTCTTCTCCCGAACGGCCAAAGCCAGGATATTAAGG
>JALTFO010000082.1 GCA_027007005.1 Candidatus Bipolaricaulota bacterium
TTTCGGGCCTGTTCTAGTGCCTCTGCTGTCACATCGTTCGGCATCCTTATCGCAAAAGGCAAGCCCCGTTCAAGCTCCACCTGTTTGTAGAACAACGTGATGGCCTGTGTGGTCGTCAGGCCCAACTTCTTGAACACTTCTTCTGCATTGTGCTTTAGCGTTGGATCAACCCTGGCTGAAATAATCCCTGTTTTAGGCATAGTCACCAACTCCTAGCAGATTTGTACTGCAGCTGTATACACACTATACCGCTAAACGCTATCAAGTGCAACTGGTCGATGTGCCCAGTGTCAGGAAGGTAAGAATCATACCTCCACCATTTGACTCACGGATTTGCGTTACCGGTACCGTTTCATGCTTATCTTGTATGAGAAGCACCACCTCTGCTCATCCTCATGTTGTATGAGACAACTCTGGAAACGGGCTTTGAGAAAGTGAGCATATATGGCCCGTTGCGCGGCGATCCGTATCGCGCGGAGAGCGAGCGGTTGGTGATTGTGGTCAAGAAAGGGACAATCTCGATTGCTGTGTGAGCAGGGATGCGCTGAGGTGATGTTCTCTAAGGCATATTTGACAGAGACTTGTACGGCCAGGCTATGGGACTTTACGTTCGACGTTTACCGGATACAGCAGGAGGCCGCTTCAAAGACCAGCCGGTAACGAATCACACCGCCGCCCGAGGAGAACCGAACATGGATGCTGACTGACAAGTCGTTCTTCAAACGTCGAGATGTGCACAACATCTGAGGCGTCCTCGCCTGCTGGGCGCTTCTAAATTGTCGGGATAGCTCAGCAGTGCAATAATGGGGATCTGTCCCTAAGGCCACCATACCCCCGAGGTCGCCAAGCAACTTGCATACACAGATTGCCTAACCAGAGGTGGTTTGGTATCCTAAGATCATGGCCAAAAGCAACACACCTTCACTCAACTACAACTGCGCCTTCTGCAAGGACAATCGCGACTTCGATCTCCCAGTTCAGCTGATTGATGACCTGGTTACTGGCAACGTAGTACTATTCGCGGGAGCTGGGATAAGCACAGAAGGCAGCAACGTTTTCCCTAGGTCGCTCTATGAGGAAGTCGAGGACACGCTTGGCAACCCAGATCCAGAGGCTGGTTTCCCGGAGACTATGTCACGGTTTTGCCGACAGCCCAACGGTCGTTCGCTCCTCATCCGAAAGATACATGAGAGATTCAAGAAGGTTGCGACCATTCGGGAGACATTCCTCCTAGCTACTCGGTTTCACCAAGCTTTGGCTACTGTGTTTCCTTTGCAACTCATAGTAACCACCAATTGGGATGACTACTTCGAGACGGAATGCGATGCGATACCGCTAGTTATTCCGGAAGATCTCGCATTCTGGCGGCTTCCTGGCCGGAAGGTCCTGAAGATTCATGGCTCGATTAACAACCTGGGCTCCATAGTCGTTACCGCAGAAGACTACGAGCAGTGTCACGCCAGACTGAGAGAAGGTGTTCTCGGTTCCACTCTCAAGACCCTCCTGGCTACCCGAACCGTCCTGTATGCTGGATACTCATTCCGTGACCCGGACTTCCTACAGCTACTCAATCTGCTTAGAACCGAAATGGGTGAGCTAATGCCTGCTGGATATGCTATTACGACTGATGAGGCGTCGATCGGTCGGATCAAGAAGCTAGCCCTGGTGCCGATACTCACAGATGCGACCCACTTCGTCGAGGTTGTAAAGGGGCATCTTGTGGAGGCTGGTAGGATGGTACTGGATCAGAAATACGACATGGTTGCAGCTGCACAAGAGTACTTGGGGGAGGTTCACCACAATCTTGCTAAGCAATACGATCCGCGTAAGCAGCCAGCCCTCGTATTTGCTTTGGCGTATCAAGATGGCATGCTCCACGCATTTGACGTAATTGGGACAAAGCGCAGGTCGGGGTACTTCTCGGAGGCTGGTGCTGCTCAACGCATGTTGGGTAAGTATGCAGAGCTGTCCGCGTGCAAGCTCTATGAGGAACAGTATCACGACGTTGCATACATCGATGGTTTCGCTGCTGGGCTCCGTTTCTTCATCGATGTCAAGCAAGGCTCCCCTATCAGGCTGCCAGCATACTATATCTACGGGCTAGGTAGTGCGGATCAGCCACCGTCTCTCAAGGAATTCGAAGCAATGCTCCCCACAGTTGCGAGTAAGTCCCCTAAGGCGTATGCACAAGCTGAGAGGATGGCTAACGCGCTTCCTGATGGCGTTGTCATTCATCATAGGGCTTGGCTCTGACGGAGTCCGGGACCAAAGCTTGTTTCTTGCGCGCTATCCCGCCGATTAACTCCTTTCTGGTGAGCAGTCTGGGGCGGAGCTTTGCTTCTTACTTCATGATTTGTTTCAGAGCCCCTCCGAAAGGCTTTTGATCTTGTGCTCTACAAGCCTTCTTATCTGGAGTGTTTGCCGATTTGAGCCGAACTCCTTTAAGGTACGTAGACACCGCGCGTAACTGTAAATATCGGGGGAAAGCTCTGTCAAATGCCTCCTTAATGGGCATCTTGTATGAGACACCTCTGCCCCTTGACATAGCTCTGCCAGATATCGTACTTTATTCGATGTTGGGGCGTGAGCTCCGGTTTTCTGTTTTTCTCCTCCTTCCAAAGCGTATCCTCCAGTGTTGAATCTCTCGGTTTTGCTTCTTCATGTAGATTGATGGGCTCGATTACGCCTGTACACAAGCGCGCTTGTCGAGGGAGAAGGCGGCCTGTAAACTTCTGATTGGCAGGGCATTACATCGGAAGTCCTTGCTCAAGGTAGGAAGTGCTCATCAAACGGACTCCAACCGGTGGCGATTGTGCTCTTTGGTGTCTTGTCGCCGACGTAGAAGTGAAACTGGCTATGCCATATGAGGATTTGAACAGGTATCTGGAGGGGCTGGGATTATGAGCGATGAACGCCGGGAACATGAGATAGACCCAGCGAGCGGAGAAGTCC
>JALTFO010000083.1 GCA_027007005.1 Candidatus Bipolaricaulota bacterium
ATTACCGACTGCAAGCAAACAGATCGAGATCCCAGCACCACGCAGCGGCGTAGTGACGAACCTCGATGCCCTGTCGATCGGGCGGGCGGCGAACCTGCTCGGCGCCGGTCGCTTCACCAAGGACGACGTGATCGATCCCGCGGTGGGGATCGAGGTCGTGCGCAAGGTTGGCGAGACTGTAAACAAAGGAGAACCGCTTGCTATCCTACACGTGAACAACGAGGCAAACCTGGAGCAGGCAAGAGCGATGGTCGTGCAGGCCTACACCATCGGCGACGAAGAAGTAGCTGCGCCCAAGCTCATCGTCGATCGCGTCACCGGGGACTAGAACGATCGGATCATTGAGGACACTAAGATAACGATATCAACTTGTTGCCCTGCGAACACTGTAATCCGTGTCCACAATATCTGTGTACTCTCATTTGATAGTGCTAACCGTTCGTTACACGGGGGGGCGGTTGCTGATGGAAGAAGCTCTCAAAGAGAAGGAAACAAAGCTAGTGGCTCGGCGGCGTTTGGTACATCTTCTGATTAGTCTCAATCCCGATGAGATTGAGACACTTGAGCTGCTGCTTGATGCTGACGCCAATGGGAACATTAGGGTATCCTTAGAGAAACTCGATCAAGGAAAGGGCATTCCTCTTGCGCAGTGGTAAACCATATCGCCTTATAATGGCCCCTGCAGCGCACCGTCGTCTTAAGAAATTAGCGAAGTGAGTCCTTAATGTACGACACTACACTCTCTGCTACCATCCAGAGGTTCGTCAGCTCAACTGGCAACATGAGCAGCATCTCTTGAGGAAGCTCATAGAATCTCTTCTCGGGATTCTCAACGAATGTATGAACGTAGGACCCTGTCAATACTCCTGCTAATGTGAATACTTGTTGAACTACCTTGACGTCTTCTGCCCCTGGAATTTTGTGAGTGGTGGTGTAAAGCAGAACTGCGTTTGTGCCGGTTTCGAGGAGTTTGATCACTTCAACAGTCTGTTCAATCTCCACATGTTCGACGACGCAGCCTGCTACCTCACCAAAAACACGATACAAACCGGCTACTGCACCAAGTTTGATTTCCCTAGATTGAAATTCTCCATTCGATGGAATCGGATACTCGATAGTTTGCTCGGCAGCTGAAGAGGCTATGATTCCCTTTGAGATCTCCTCAATCCGAGCAGTGACCTCTTCGAAGGGAAAGCCCTCTGCAAAATCTGTGTTGAGAATGTTCCTGGTTAAGTCGTTAAATTGATTCATGATACTTAGTTTCACGGCTAAGGCTCCTGCAACAAACCCTTCTTTTGCTTCACCGGCCACCTTCTTGGGAAGTAACAACACAGGGACTTCGCCCAGGCCGTTGAGCCAGTTTTCAACCACCCGTCTGTAATGAGTAGGACTGAAGTCTCTTAATCCGGTGGTAGCCTCCGCCGCCGCCAGCATCCTCTTCACAGATTCGATATAGGCAGGTCCATCCAAAGCACAAATGAGGTTATTCCCGACTTGGCGAAGATCTTGTATCATTGCCATACTAAGTAGCACCTGACAGGCAGCTTCTGAGCCGGAAAGATGTTTTATGTTTCTCCAATCGGCGAGCTTGGTAAGGATAGATATGGTGTCTTCCAGAATTCTTAGGGGAACACGGAATATATCAGCCCACCTCTTTACCCGCCAATAGTCTTTGACACTGGTAAAGCCTTGGGCTGTTACGCTAATGTCATGGTCTACTTTTTGCAACATCGCTTCTTTTAGCGTCCATAGTGCTTCCGTCATCTCGGCTTTTTTTCCGTCCTTCGGGCCAAATGTTTCCTGCACAGATATGTGAGCGAAACACCTATGATAACCGCCCTCACTCTCTTTTATCTCCGCCCAAATTTCCATATCACCACTTGTCGCGAAAGACCAGGCCTTGGTTTTTGTGTCAGCATTCCAATCCGTCGAACAAGTGTTCCAGTCGAACCAATTTGTCCATTCTCCCTCGCAATGATTGTCCTGGCTTTCATCGCTTGAGAACCGCACGCTCTTAGGACTACCCGCCGATGTGGTGATGCGGATGTCGAAGAATTCACCGATACCTACCACATCTATTGGAGTAGAAGAACCTCGTTCCACGAGATCAATTGCGCATGTTGGTTCTTCTTCTCGCTCTAGCGATGCAATGATAACCGCAACGTCATCTGACGCAGTAGCCCCTTTGTCATCCGTAACCATTAGGGTTATTGTGTGGCCACCTACCGGTAGTATTACTGTAGGAGTGGGGCCTACTGCTACCTGAATCCCTCCCTCCTTCCATACATAGCTTCTGATCTCCCCGTCCAAGTCTTTGGAACTGCTGGCGTCCAGCGCAAGTTGTTCATTACCGTTTCTATCTTTATCAAAGAGAAAGCGGTTAGGGCCGGCATCTGCGATAGGAGGAGAGTTCTCCGATGACGGGCTGATCGAAATGCTTACAATGCTCGCTATCGACCAACTGCTAACAACTTGTGGATCGTCAAGAGAACGCGCCTGTGCTCTCACTTCATAGGTACCAGCAGTTAAATAAGCGTGGGCTGAGTCCGCAGTGGAACTCCAGTTAGAATAGCTCCCATCTCCCCAGTTAATTCTGTACTGCACTGAGTGCCCCTCGCTGCAGGTTGAGCCACTGGTAGAAAAGGTAAGGATCGTCCGTACTTGGCCTGCAGAAGGACCAGTTGGTCGATCAGGAGCGCTTACTGTATGATAGGGCTTAGTGCGAAACTCGTAGATTCCAAGGCCAGAATGCACACTATCTCCTGCAACAGCATAGATGTAAGAGCCCAACACAAAGAGCTCATCCACCCAGCTACGTGCAGGGCAAGAGGCCACCAAGCTTGGGTTCGTGGCGGCAGAAACATCAATTATGCGAAGCCCAGAGTATGAAGTACCAACATAGGCATAAGACCCCAAGACCCACACACCGTGGGTTATGTCGGATATATTCAAGGAGCCAACCAGCCGAGGGTTCACAGGATCGGAAATGTCCGCTATTTGAAGGCCTATGTAATGTACTCCAATACTAGCATGTCCGCCAGTCAGATAGGCGTAAGATCCCGCGACATAGATTCCGTCGGCTTGAGCCGTGGTAGCACACGAACCGAGCGGTCGTGGATTAGTGGGGTCAGAGACGTCAATCAATTCTAGGCCGAAACTGCTGGCGATGTAAGCAATGGAACCTAAGACATGGACTCCATGATATCCAGGAAAATCACGCGGGTAGTAGGATCCTATCTGCTTTGGCGTAGTGGGATCAGAAATGTCGACTACCTGTAGCCCACGTTTCCCATTCGCGATATATGCATAATCGCCAGAGACAAAGACGTCAATAGCGTAGCCAGCTGTGTTACAGGAACCTACAAGAAAGGGGTCCGCAGGATTGGAGATATCGATGATTCGTAATCCACCTGCCGCAAAACCTGATCCAACGGTGAGGTATGCATAGCTACCCGACACAAAAACATGCTCACTTGGCCATACATCGTAAGAGGCCATTACCTGGGGATTCTCTGGATTGGAAATGTCGATTATCGCAAGTCCACCATTACCAATCGCACCACGATGCGTTACGTACGCACAGGATCCTGATACAAAGACATCACCCGCGTTATACGGTGTGGCATATGAGCCCAAGAGATTCACAGCACATGCATACCCCGTGGTACAAAGTACTCCGTTAAGGGGAAGCAAGAGCAACACGAAGACAGCACCGCCTACTACTAGCAATGTCCAAGCTGCCAGGTACCTTCCGAAATACACATTCCTTAGCAATGTTATTCTATGTGTAAACATGGTCTGGATGGCTGCTCTATCTTGCATAATCTGTGAAGACATCTTTTATGAAGTCAGTGATGTCAGTGAATCCGTCGCTCAACCCGGCGAGATCAACAAACTGGTCTGCTGGACTGAAGACAGCAACGTCTTGCGAGGAGACGACAAGATCGTACCCTAGTGCTTCTGCGACCTCTCTTGCAGCAGCAATAGCAATCTTGACTTCGCTTTGAGCGTCACCCTGCTTGTACCATACCCCGACCACGTTATTCCCTTCTTCCTTGATGAAGTCAGTACGAACCCAGTCTTTGACCTCTTCCAATGAAGGCCTACTAGATAATTTTGCGTCAGTTAACTTGATAATATGGTAACCATATCTAGTCTCAACTATGTCACTCACTTCCCCTACCTCAAGTGCAAATACAGCATCCTCAAACTCCTTCACCATTTGCCCGCGTTCAAACCAGCCGAGGTCTCCTCCCTTGTCCGAAGACCAAGGATCCGTAGAGGATTTCCTAGCTAGTTCAGCAAAACTCACACCATCGCCTAGTTTGGCCAGGATACTCCATGCTGTCTGTTCATCACGTACTAGGATATGCGATGCACGAACCCGTCCTCCAAACCGATAATGGGACACGTGAGCCTCGTAATAGTCAAGAAGTTCACTATCTGTCGGTTCGATGAGGCTTATTACTTTGCTAAGATTGACATACGCAATCTTAAGTTTCTCGTTCTTGTTTTGAGAGGTACTCCACTTCAAAGGCTTCGAGTTTCCTTGCGCAACAATTGAATTGACCACACTAACAGCGACATCGGTTAGATCAACTAGGGCGTCGCTCGCAAAGAGAATCTCAGGGCTAACTTCCAAAATGATCGCAACACCACGGTGTATTGCTAATGCCTTCACAATCTGATAGGCTTCTTCTCTAAGGAGTAGAGCAAGCTGAGATTCTATCTTGCCTAAGATGCCCTTCACTCTAAAGAGGTGGGCATAAAAATTCCCTAAGCTGATACTGTCGTCCTCATTTTCCAGGCCCTCAAGTGTCTGTTTAACTACCAAGCAATCTCTTTTCACTCCCGGTGGGAAGTAATCGCTTGAAAACTCAAACATAGAGGCCAGCAGATCGATGGCGTTCTTATCGATCTTGAATAACACGTTAAGGCGCTCCAATTGAACCTTGTATATCTCTCTAAGTCTTTCTTCTGAATAACCACCAACTTGCGCGTACGTTTGTGTGAGCTGAGTAATCTTCTCCTCAAGTCCGCTGACTTGTTCGCGCAACTTTGATGACGGCTCTGCAAGTGCTGCAACAATCGCTTTATAGGAAACAAAACCAGTTTCGGTAATCGGGGCATCTCCCTCACTGACGGCAACCTTATCATTTGCGGAGGTTTCCTTGTCTCTCTGAGCAGGGAACAACCCTGTATTGGTAAATCCTGGCAGAATCTGAACTACAACGCTATCTGGCTTGCTCTCCTCGGTCCCGTCAGTCACACTTAGCTGAAAGGTGTACTTGCCTGCAAGTGGTAAGTCAAGGTCAACGTGGCTGTGCTCACTGCCCGGAATGAGAACCGTAACTGGCCCAGAGATTTGTTTCCACTCGTAGGATAGCGGATCCCCATCAAGATCGTATGAGCTATCACCAGAAAGGGTAATGGAATGACCTAAAGGAGCAAACACTCTATGATCAAGTACTATAGCAACAGGAGGAGTATTCTTTCTCGTGCTGGGTAAGAAATCCAGCACAAAACCATCAGGCCAAGGCGCATCCAAGAACGGTGGAGAAGACTCCGTTTCGACATTGTCATGGACATATGCGTGGCCTTCCACAATCGCTGTGAAAGGTTCACTGCCATAAGCAGGCGGCCGAATGGCCATGCCTATGTTGTTCTCGTGCACATCACTATCTTCTATCCGCAGATAGTTACCTGATCTGCCAATCGAAATTCCGTGCGAGTTACGCCGAATTGTGCAGCGCTCCATCGTAGCACTAGCATTGTACAGGAGGTTTAGCCCAGTACCACTATCTTCGATAGTTGAGTCTTCAACAGTCACTTTGCTACTGCCTTGGGAATTGAGTCCAATTTGCAGAGCATCGTCTTCGCAATTGCTGATAACACAGTTCTTCAACGTGGCTTGTGCTGCTGTCTCAACAGTGATCCCTATGTGCTCACCCTTTATCACACTATCCACGACTCCTACTTGTGAGGAGTCATCAGCATAGATTCCGACGTGTGCCTCGGTGCCAACAATGGCACATCTGGCAACAGTAAGTTCTGCCCCATCGTATAGTTTGATTCCGCTACCAGTGGAAGATTCTCTAATCAAGCAGTCTGTAAGAGTAGTATGACTTGTTCCTCCCAAAGACACACATTGAGACGAGCTAGTTATGGCACATTGATGTACTTCCACCTGTGCAGAACCTTCAGCCTCAAGTTGTCCAAGTTTGCAATCACATATGACTGCATGTCCCGCATCACTAACTTCTACAACACACGAGGATTCTGTCATTGTAAGTGATGCGAAATCACTCAAATATATGCTACCCCCATCTATCCTATAAAGTGTTCCTTCAGAGGAATCGTGTAGAACCAACCTACCTATCAGCCATGTATCGCTGATATTCAGATCTGATGTATCTCTGATCTCTGCTGTTACACCACCGGACACCACTGAACGAGTTATAGTTGCAGCAGAAGCCCCCGCAAGGTCTACGCCGGACCCGTTATCAGTTACTAGCGAACTGCTGATTACACACCGAGATAGTTTTTCAAGTCTAACTCCATAATCGTTTTCTAGAATGACACAGCTACTAATCTTTGCCTGTGCAGCATCATGAAGCTCAATGCCGCCATCCTCGTTTCCCTTAACGATACACTCATACAATACCAGCTGGGCGTCTCCTGTGGTAGAAACACCGATCGAATAGTATCCACTAGTAATGGTCATTCCTTGGATCGTTACGTTAATCATAGATGGCCCCACCAGTACTGCTGGGGCCTCTTCTACTTTCCCTTTGAGGGTTACTTTCTTCATTCCCACACCCCTGAAGACAAGGTCCTTATCTATCACGAGGTTCTCGACATATGTTCCTTTGCAGATCACGATCTCGCTCCCCGGTGAAGCAGCATCAATCGCCGCCTGAATAGTTTGAAAATCCTCTGGCACCTTGATACATGGGGAAACAGTGTCACTTGTCGCTACAACGTCAATGTTCACGCTGTCTTGAGCTTCTGCTCCGAAATCATCTACTACCTTCAACACAGCGGTATAGGTTCCTTCCTTTACATACGTATGATTTGCTTTCTTGCCAACTGAAGTACTACCATCACCAAAATCCCAGACGTATTCTGCAATCTCTCCATCTGGATCCTGAGAGCCTGCCCCGTCAAAGATGACATCCAAGGGAGCGTTGCCGCTTCCACTTGAGACACTGATTACAGCTCTGGGTTGTTCATTAGGCTGAGCAATGATAGTGATGGAACTGGAACTCTCAGCATGACTCCCTTGAGAGTCAACAGCTACCAGTGTGATGACATGGGTACCGACTGATAAATCATTCCTAGTGAACGATTTTCCAGTTCCGAATTGACCATCGAGGCTTGAGACCCAAACGAGAGAAACGTTCGTAAGGGATCCATCTTCCGGATCGTGGCCAGAGCCCTGGAATGATACTACTTCTCCCTCAAGGAACGTTGACCCATCTGCAGGCAGGACAATGAATGCTTCCGGAGACTGATTGGGTGGTGGTTCCACAGGCAAATCTTTTGTTTCCTCTATAGGTGTTTCACTTTGTGACAGTTCGGGAAGGAGCGATATGTCGCAGATAACACGCTGTTTTCCATCTACAACTATCTGCTTTCGATATGGCTGATAACCTTCTATTTGGACCTTAAGAACATAGTCACCAGAGCGTACATCCTTGAAGCGATACTCACCATCAGATGCTGTCGTTGTGGTGTTTTCACCAAGAGTAACTTCCACGTCTCGTAGAGTCTCTCTACTCTCGCTTACAGTCACTACACCAGAAACCTGTGTTGTTTGTTCGCCACATCCCCAGATGAGAAGAAGGCCCAATCCCAGAATTATAACCTTAGCAGCACTTCTCACCGCGCCATCTCCTTACCAAGCAGCGTGCCGTTTGTTCCCCCGTTATTCCGCGATCTTAGCCACGAAGGCGTCCCCGAAATAGCCCCCACCAAAAGCGGGCTGTAAAGCAACCTGGGTCGGAAAGTCCTCCGAGTTGGTAAATCCTACCACATATGCACTACCTGATAAGTCAATGGCAATGCTGTACCCTTGATCCCCGCCAGTTCCCCCAAGGTAGGTGGAGTAGACCAGGTCAAAAGTAGCCCAATCCACCTTTACGATAAAGGCATCGCCGTTGAACCAAAAGGCCCCTTGTATAAGACGGCCACCTCCAAAACTTGGCTGAAAGGCAGCCTTCGTTGGGAAATTTACCGATTCGGTTCTGCCTGTAATATACACATTGCCTGAAGAATCGATCGCGATAGCGTTGCTTTGATCATCTTCACTACCACCGAGGTAGGTGGAGTAGACAAAAGCAGATCCAGCAGGGTTCACCTTCGTTACAAATGCATCGTGTTCCCCGCCCAAAACTGGCTGGAAAGCATCCTTTGTTGGGAAGTTGACCGATGTAGTTGTTCCAGTGACGTAAGCGTTACCGGATGAATCAACCGCGATACCGTTACCCCTATCGCCGGCACTACCACCGAGGTAGGTGGAGTAAACAAAGGCAGATCCGGCAGGGTCTACCTTCGCCACAAATGCGTCCCCGCCGCCCTCCAGAACTAGCTGGAAAGCATGCTTTGTAGGAAAATCCTCAGAGTCCGTCTCGCCAGTCACATATACGTTACCAGAGCAGTCCACTGCGACTGAGTAACCCCAGTCGAACCCGCTACCACCAAGGTAAGTGAAATACACAAGATCCGATCCGGTAGGATTCACCTTGGCCAGGAAGGCATCCGCCCATCCACCACCAAAATCTGGTTGCAGGGTGTCCTTTATGGGAAAATCTCCACTCCACTTGGTGGTTCCACCGGTGACGTAAGCATTCTCCGAGGGATCTATAGCGATGTCCTCAGCCCTATTGTCTTCACTGCCACCAAGGTAGGTCGAGTAGACGAGGACAGACCCGGAAGGATCTATCTTCGCCACAAATACAGCACAGTCGCCGCCGTAAGTTGGTTGCAGGGGATTCTTTGTAGGAAAATCCTTGGAGGAGGTCTCCCCAGTTACATATACGTTACCAGAGGAATCCACCGCGATGCCCTCGCCTTGATCGTCTTCACTACCACCCAGATAAGTGGAGTAGATGAGCCCAGAGCCCGAGGGGGCCAGTTTTGCAACAAAGGCATCATCACCCCCCGCACGATGACTTAACTGCAGCAGATCTTGGGCAGGGAAGCGAGCATAAGAAGTCCGTCCCGTAATGTAGGCGTTCCCGGAGCTATCCACTGCAACGGCCCAACATTGATCGTCCCCAGTACCGCCGAGGTAGGTAGAGTAGACAAGAGGCGGATCGATGATCAACGGCTTTGTAGGAACGTAGTCGCCCAAAGTGAACGCCACTTGCCCTTTTCCTAGCAAGCGGTAGCCTCCCTCAACGGTGATGCGCTCTTCATCGATCATCTGATAGATAACGGGCGGCTTTTCAACCAGCTTGCCGATCGGTGTCTCCAACGCCAGCGATCCGTCTTCTTGCACATACGTGCTGGAAGTGCCGCTGTAGGTCATGGCGATCGCATTGGGATCAGCACCTGCAGAGACAACAAACTCACTCTTCAAGCACCCTTGTTTGCCGCTGTATACAAGGTCGATGCCTGAATAAAGGTTGTGATAGGTGACCGCTGCATAGGTAGGG
>JALTFO010000084.1 GCA_027007005.1 Candidatus Bipolaricaulota bacterium
GTTTCGCACCGATCGGAGAAATAAAAGCGAAGCTGGACTTCTGATCCCCTCCTGGAGGTTTTTTTTGAGTCCTCTTTCTACATATTCATCTCGAATATGAACCCTAAAGCTTGTCCAGCTGCCTATAGGAGTAACGTCATCTGTCCAAATTGGCTCAGTGAACCTCTCACTATGAAATTTGACTGACAGTGTCGGTGAATGCAGTTCGATGGTATCACCAATGCTGAAAGCGCTCTTGAATCCCATACCTCGAAAGCCAATGGTGTGAAGCGCTCGTTTGTTAGAATAGCCAAAGTTACAAAGGGATTCAAAATCGGACTCGCCAAAGTCGCGTCCATCATGTTCGAAGACGAAAGTACTGTTGTCAATTGAAACCCGCGCATTTTTTGCATCAGCATCGTCTGCATTCTGCAAAAGTTCACTAACGACGTGGCGTGGTCTCTGGATCTGCTTGAAAAGTTGATGCCATGGCCCTGCTAATTCCGGGTCGTTGTCCAGCTGATGCCACCGCTTTGCAGATTTCTGACGAACCCGCTCGAAATATTCAGGTGCATATGTCATCTTGACGTCTCTCCTTCACCCACGAGCACCTCGAACCGCACCGTCTTTTTCTCGTGATCGACGATCGGCTCGACCCACGCCTTCTTCCCCGCCTCCTTGGAAAGCCAGAACAAGGCGCTGCACCTCCAGTGGGATCGAACCACCGCCGCAGAACGGATCGAGTATCGGCGGGGGATTGCCACCGGCCGATCTCATGATCTCAGCTAGCGCTTTTTCCAGGACCTCTTCGTTGTTCGTGTTCTGTGTCACAAGCACTCCTCCATATCACATTTCTTCGTGCACGTCATATAAATGCTTTTGCTATCAGTTTTTTTCGCCGTTATGGTGCACACTTATGGCGCACTGCTCCAAAAAAGTGCACCATAATAGATACTTACCCCTAATGCTAAACATACATCTCAACCCTACACAGCATCTCCGCCTGGTGATTTCCCCTCAATTTTCTCATTGACTTTCGGTTCCTTTCTTGTTATAGTACGAAATGTAGGTCGGTCACTGCGTAGCGGGGGCTGGCCTCTTGTCATTTTGGAAGTACAGTTAGCCCATAACCTTCGTATTCTCCCTTGCGATTCCGTCTAAATTTCGATTCCACGATCCTAAAATCTTCCTTTGTCTCCTTGCCAAGCAGGTGCCGTCCAATGGGAGTGACCACCAGATCAGCTAATTGCAGTCCTGCTAGATTGTCCGATTTAGGCCGTAGGTTGAGCGCAATAATGCGTTTATCGATTTTGCTTGCTTGCATGTATTGGGTTCCCTGGATTTTTAGATTCAACCAGGCCAGCTCTAGTTCTCGATCGAGAGTTGGTCCACGCCGTTCCACTACGATGACACCGCCGTCTTCCACATCGCCAATTTCCATGCAAAACCGCTCAACGAGAATGTCCAAGCTTAAAAGGTAAGGATCCAGCGCGGCAACACCGTAACGGGAAAGATGCTCGTGTTTACGAATCGCACAGGCGACTATAGTGTAATGCAACGACTGCATTAGGGAATTGAGTTCGTCGTAGAAATGTCTTCTAAAAGCAGCATCCTGCATCCGCTCAAAACCATTGCGGTTGCGCGTTATGTCAGCCGTATGAAGTATCAGATCGTCTCGACCAAACAGGCGTCTCTTGAATTGTCGCACTGCATCGGTAAGCGGTCCGTCAGCATAGTCCTTTTCAACAATTACACCACCAAGTACAAACAGCGGATATTGAGGATCGATGACGGAAAGGTTGTGGTCGCCAGATTCATCGAGGAATAGGACTTTCATGTATTCGCCTCTACCGGGTGCTTCGCATTTCCTATTGATGAAATGTTGAATGGTATCGACTCTCTTGCCTTGCTCACCCCGGCACCTCCCCTTTCGACCACAGCTCCGACAAGGAGTAGTTTACACTAGTCACACCAAAATCCGGCTCTTTCTCGAACGGCTGGCGGAGGTAACGGCACTCTGTATACGCTCCATCGACAACGACAATCGCCAGGATGAACGAGTCTGGCTTGTTGAGGGCAGTGAGGATCTCGTTCTTGGTAACAGTGACTGTCGGTGCCCCTTTGACTCGTCCCTTCACCTCGATGAAGCGCAGGCTGCCTGTCTGTGGATCTCTCGATTCGATGTCGTAGCCGACGTTCTGTGCGCTTACGTCGCTAGGAACGTATCCCAGCTCGCGCTCCGCGCGTGTAACGGCGTCCATGGCCGCTTTCTCTATCGCCTCGGTCTCGCGGGCGAACTGAGCTGGCCGCTTAAGCCCGCTCTCCTCATCGAGTAGACCCTGCGGAACGACCAGTGCGCCGCCGATGACGACGGGGGATAACGGAGATATCTGCTTCTCCTGCTCTAATGCAGCCAGCCTGGTACGCAGTCGCGTCTGCAGTTCATCCGCGCGCTCACGCGCCTTGAGCCAGTTCATCCTCGGCTGTCGTCCGGACTCCTGGAGGGCTTTGAGCTGCTGGGCACGGTAGTCCCAGTAGGTGATCTCTTTGGTCAGGCGTTCCTTTACCGCAGCGTAGGTCTTGTCCACCATCTCCTCTCTGCGCCTCTTCACCTGCGCTACGTGCTCGGGAACGATATTCTCTACGGCAAATTCCACTATCTTCTTTTCAATGTCTTCTCGCCGCAGCCAATCTTCTTCCAGGTACGGCATGATCTGCTTCTGCTCTTCTTCTTTCGCGGGGCGGTAGTCCAGGTACGGGGCGTAACCAGCGTTGCGTACCGATCCTGCCTCGTTAATCTCACTGAATTGGACCCGTCGCGAGATGATACGATGCGATCCATCCTTGTTCAGGCGACCGTCTTGGATGGTGTGTTCGAGGTAGAACAGGGCCCGGATCTTGCTGCCATGATCTTCCGGGTCTATGAGGATGGCCCCTTGCTTCAGTAGATTGAGAT
>JALTFO010000085.1 GCA_027007005.1 Candidatus Bipolaricaulota bacterium
AAACGCAGTTCTTCATTGTGGGAGCCGATACCCTTAGGCGAAAGTTCGAGACGGAAACAAGCAAATCTCCCTTCTACCAACACCGTGATCGGTACTTCTTCCGCTCTTACAAAGAAGTTGAAAGGCTATACCAGCAAACCAAACGTTTTGTGGCCTTACGGGATGAGTTTCTAAATGAGTAAAGGGGTAATTCGATGAGAGCACACGAGATTGAACACTGGGTGCTAAGAATCATTGAGCAAGTCAAATCTGGACAACCGAATGAAGACTACAGGGTGGAGCTCAAGGCTGAGTGGCCGGATGCAAAGAAAGCTGCACGTCGAATAGCGGGTCACGCAAATGCTGCACATGGTGAGCCCATACTTTGGATAATCGGTGTGGATGAGGAAAAGGGAGTTGTAGGTGTCAACAACGAAGAACTAGCTAACTGGTCTGCACAAGTAAGAACTGAGTTTGATGGATTAGCACCACAAATACTTAGGGATCTCAACGTTCCTGTAAAAGGGAGAACCGTGGTCGCTCTCTTGTTTGATACAGATCGCGCCCCGTATCTTGTCAAGAATCCCGCATACGGGCAAGCAGCTGGGGGGCCAGTGCAGTTAGAGGTTCCGTGGAGAGAAGGTAGGTCAACAAGGAGTGCGTCACGGTCCGATCTTCTTAGAATTCTTTCGCCTATAGAGAAGAATCCCAGTTTTGAACTACTCGACGCCTGGCTCAAGGTTTACCCAGAACGGGCGGATTATAACCCTGATGGACCATTATACAGCGACGACCCGAAGAATCTTACATGGAAGCTGAACATGGAGTTCTATGCTGCGCCCAGAACGGATGCCCGTGTGGTGATACCGTTTCATCATTGTACAGCATCCTTCAAGATCCCCGAACGCATTCCTGTGACGCAGTTCGAGTCGATCGTTATGGAGCCGCTTTCAAGCCTCGTCCAACGTGGCGGGAACGTTACCGAGAAGATTGACTCAGTAACAATTGAAAACACCAAATATGAACTGCTGCTTAACGGACCAGGCAGAATTGTACTTCGGGGTGAAGTCGAGATCCCGAAAGGACAAATAAACTCTAAGCAAGCCGAAGTACGAGTTAATCTTCTTCCGGTTGACTCTGAACATGTTATCTCATTCTGTGAAACACTTCACAACGTTTCTCCCGATGAGCAGCAACACGAACTTGCCTGCTGGAGTCTTATGTGAATTCCTTAAAGACGTTTGTCCTGTATGATCTGCATAAAGAAGGAGATCAAAAACATCGATGAGGCAACGAGATCAATGCCAAACCTCAGAAGCTCACATATCTATTTCTGTCCATTGCACAACCTTAAGAGATTACGGGGCAGATTGGGTGGCTGGTATCCTTCGAAACAACAGTAGGTGTAGAAGGCTGGAATACGTATTGCTACATGTATTATCTGATATCTCTAGTGTAAGTGAAAGGAGAGGCTAATGAGTGAAGAAACAGTTGTTTGCCCATCTTGTGGGTTTGAGTTTCCTCTTTCCGAAGCGTTGACCGCCAACATTGAGAAGCGGATCCGCTTCGACATTGAGAAAACAGCTCATGATCGCGAGACTGAGCTAACTGAGAAGTACAACGAAGCGCTCCGCGTAGCGACTCAGAAGGCCTACGCGAAGGCAAAGGAGGGGCTTGCCTTAGAGCTGACTGACATCCAAGCGCAGCTCAAGGAAAAGACTGAGCAACTGGATGCAAGCCAGAAACGCGAGCTTATCCTCCGCAAGAAGGAGAGAGAACTAGACGAGAGAATCAAAACCGCCGATCTTGACATCGAGCGACGTCTCGGTGAAGAGCGAGACAAGCTGGAGAAAACCATTGGTGCCCGTCTCTCGGAGGATCATCGCCTTGTAGATCTCAAGAAGGACAAGCAACTTAGGGATCTTCAGGATCAAATCGAGGAACTCAAGAGGAGGGCAACTCAAGGATCACAACAGGCTCAGGGAGAGATTGCCGAACTTGACTTCGAGTCACTCCTCTCATCGCAGTTCCCATACGATAAGATCAGCCCTGTCCCGAAGGGCGTCCGTGGAGTAGATGTAGTACAACGCATCGTTGATCTGGGGGGACGGACATGTGGAAATATCGCTTGGGAAGTGAAGAACACGAAGAAATGGAGCAATAGCTGGCTGAGCAAGCTCCGTGACGATCAGCGTGATCTCAAAGCCGACGTAGCCGTGTTGGTTTCAGCTGTGCTACCAAAGGACATCAAGCATTTCGCATACTCTGAAGGAGTGTGGGTGAGCGACACCGAGTCAGCTTTGGGCCTTGCGTCAGCTTTACGCTCTGGGTTGATTCAGGTAGCTCAAGCTCGCACAGCAAGTGAGGGGCAAGGCACCAAGATGGGGCTTCTCTACGACTACCTAACCGGCACGGAATTCCGCCAACGTGTCGAATCGGTAGTAGAAGCTTTCATCTCCATGAAGGATGATCTCGATCGGGAGCGTCGCAGTGTGGAGGCCCTCTGGGCGAAACGTGACAAACAGATCGCCCGAGCCTTTGGTGGGCTCGCCGGAATGTACGGTGACATGCAGGGGATTGTTGGCACTCCACTTCCAAGGGTTGAGCAGTTGGAGATCTCATCGTCTGAGATGCATGAAGAGGAGGAGAGCCTGCCATTCTAAACGGTGCAGGTGGTCACGTCTCTATTCTTGGTGTCTTGTTGCTGAAAGGCAACCCTTAGGTCTCATTCTAGCCCTTATCTTACAGTTGTTCCATGGCAAAGCGTTTTCTAGCTCCGAAGTTCTCGATCTAAACTTAACTGCTTTTGTCTGGCTTGGGAGATGCACATAGAATAAGTATCGATCCAATATCTAAAAGGAGATAGAAGATGAAAAAACGAATGGCGGTAGTGATGGTCGTCGCTCTAATGATAGTAGTTGCGGGTGCTCTCGGAGCTTCAAGTCTTGTGGATGC
>JALTFO010000086.1 GCA_027007005.1 Candidatus Bipolaricaulota bacterium
TTATCATCGTGACCTTGTTGGGTGACTATGCCGTAGAACGAGAAATCGATCCACGCCGTGGTAACTCCTCCAGGAGTTGTCCCTCCACCGGGGCCGCTGCCCCCTCCCGGAATCAAACTCAACAGATCGCAGCCGCTGAGCAACAACGCTGCTCCAATAAGGAGAATTGGTACTAACTTCTTCACTTCATGCCCCCCCACTAGTCCTTTGCGTCTTAACTAATCGTTGCAATTTCTCACTGACCATCCGGCCACGGTACACACCAGGAAGAACGAGCCCGCAACTCGCCCGTCCAGGGACCAATAACGCCCCTCAGTATATACGTCCCGTTCGGCGGTACACGGTCTGGCGTCTCGCCCATAAGGTCGGCTTCTAGCACAATTGGTAGAAGCACTCCGTTGGCGAGCAGATCAACTCGTATTCCGTGCAACGCCTGATTACTCTGATTGCGCACGACAACGGTAACGTTAAATTGGCCATCTGGGCGACGCTCCGTAGTCAAGCTAACGATTTCCAACCATCCGGGGCCGATGGTGATCGTCTTCTGCGCTGTGGCCGAGGCGTTGCCGTAGATCGGCGCCTCGCGTACGGTAAGGGTAGCCGTGTAGGTCCCTTCCTCGCGATAGATGTGGGTTAGGTTATAGTCACTCCACTCAAAGCCGCGTGTCTTACCGTCTCCGAAGTCCCATCCTACCTCGTAGTTTGGCTTGTGGATGGGGTCGCCGTATTCATCTAGCGAGTCCGTGGCGCTGAAGTCATACCTCAGCGGAGGGCGGTGGTCGGGGTTCAAGCCACGATTGACAAGCTGATCATTGAGCTGCGCTGTCATGACCGCCTGTATTCCACCCGTGTTTCCACCACCGATTCCCCCGCTTCCGAGAAGCTGATCGATCAGATCGCACCCGGTCAAGAACGGGAGGACAGCGAATGCCACGACTACGAAAAGGACAGTGGCCTTAATCGCAATCTTCAAACTGTGTCGATACAAAAGCATCCTCCTTGATGATCGGCTCGACCCTCTTTCGCCGATGTGGCACTGTTGGTCTGATCTATTGCAAGGTCACATCCCAAGTGAATCCCTGCGCCGGGGCACCAAGAACATACCAGTAACCCGTAATTCTTCTTTCCGCTGCGTCCAACGTCCCCTCTAGCCGAATTCCCATTGAGGCTACTTCAAACCTGACCACCTTAGAGACTTCATCGAATGAAATAGATGAGGCATTGAGTACTGTTGACGCGTAAACCACGGTTCCAGAAATGCTGCTGGAAGAATGATGGAAGTTCATTTGGAAGCTGTCGGTCACGTTACCTGGGTTTACTATGAAGCCTGTCCAAACGCCGTCGAGACTGGGCTTTACAGTGACAATCTTCTGCAATGTCTTCGAACTTCCGTCACCGTCCGTAACTGTCAATTTCACCGGATAAGTTCCGCTCTTTGCGTACTTGTGCTGTGGGTTCTGCAATGGGGACGAGCCATTGTCACCGAAGTTCCAGCTCCAGGAGACTATTCCTCCTGTATCAGTCGATAAATCGGTGAAGTGCACATCGGTACGTGCCAGCGGGTCCGAAGGGGTCCAGGTAAAATTCGCTACAGGTGGCTGATTGAAGAGAGCACACCCCGTTAATGTACCAACCGTCACTGCCAGTAAAGCTAGTATCGCCCAACTACGCCGTCGCATAATGATTCCTCCTTTATGGTTCTATTACCACTATACCATACACATGCCTTGTTGTGAAGCGGTGCTTCTAGTATCCAACAACGGTGAGGACAACTCCACCGATCATAAATAAGACCCCAACACCGTTCCAATCGTTGATCGCCAAGTGAATCGCCAGTACCACGCCAACGCCGCCCGAGAGCAAATAGAGTAATGCCTGCACAGTCTACCTCCATTGATATTTCAAGATTGAGGTCAAAGCCGCACTCCATCCAGCCACGCAGGGATGAAACGCCATGCATCATCACGAAGCCTACGCCGCATGGTCTCTGCCTGTGGCATGTGTTCCTCCACTAATTGCCAGAATTCGGGCGAGTGATTGTGATGCAGAGTATGACAGAGCTCGTGGATCATGACGTACTCCACAAGATCGCGCGGAAGAAAGAGGAGCTTCGCATTGAGCGAGATTGCCCCTTGGAAAGAGCAAGTCCCCCACCGCGTCTTCTGGATCCTTACGGAGGCCTTGTTCACCACGAATCCATGCTTGTCGGCAAGAGATTGCAATAGCCGAACAAGATCGATGCGCCCTTTTCTGATTAAGAACTGGCGCAGGACTGACCAAACTAGGGAGCGATCGGCAATGTCACCCGCGATGAGCAAGTGACTCTGCCCCTGCACCTCGAGCGTGACCCGTGATGGCGCGCCTTGTTCGTAATCTATCAGCCATTCCTGGTTAATGGCGTTCAGTTTTATCCGCTTAGGAATTCCACCATCTGCATCTGTCGCCAGCGCCGCCTTCTGCTGCTCGACTCGTGCAAGCGCCCGCTCGATCCATTCCCGCTTTCCTGCAGTGATCTGTGGCACCTGCCGCTGATCAAAGCCCTTCGGTACAACCACGACAAGGCCGTCGCGAAGCGACACTTTTATGATAACGTGCTTTGCTCGCACGCTCTCCCTGATCGTGTACCTTGGAAGGTCAATCACCTAAGTATCCCCTTTGTCCGTTGAAGGCAGTGGTTGGCTGGTCAGTTTAATTGACACCTTTGGCGTGAGCAACTGGCATCGCAACGTGGGAAGCCCTCAACGTGGCAGACCTGTCTGCGTGCGGCACGCACAGGCAGGCAAGCTGCACACACTAAGAAGGCATGAATTTGACAATCAAGGCGGTGCGCGCTATAGTAAGTTAGTTAATTCTTAGAAGAAAGTAAGTCGGGCCGAGGGGTTATGCGAGGACCAAAGGGCGATCAGAGGCTTATACGCG
>JALTFO010000087.1 GCA_027007005.1 Candidatus Bipolaricaulota bacterium
GTCCATACCTTCTCCACTTCCAGATGTAAGAGAGCATTATACCCCGAAATCCTGCTAGCTTCTATCGATCAGCGGCGGCAAGGTCAAGACAAGCGCCATGAATCGTGCTTGTACGGGAATGTGTAAAGTTATAAACTAATACCTACAATGCGGAAGCAACTCCGGCAGGCAATGTGACGATGACCGCTCTCTGCGAAGTCACCGATCAGAATATAAGGGATCTTGCGAGCATCAGGTGCTGCGTGGGGCCGGATGGTTCACGTACTGAAGAGCTGCTGCTAACAGATGGTGAACTCACTTGAAGTTAGAAGACCTTAAATTAGAAGCTAAAATCCACGGCATCACGCCTGGAGAGCCGGTCACGGTCGTTCAGGCACATTGGATAGGGACAGATGCTGTTGATCTCACGTTCAAGAGACAGAGCGGTGGGGTTGATTCGCGCCTTTTGTATCGCGACGATGAGCCGCAGCTGAAACTGGCAGAATCAGGGATAGCCTGGGCCTTTAATTCGAATGGCCACCTTTTTCAGCTGGCCTCGGAAGCATACAGGATTCACCTTGCCTACCTGTTTGATCCGCTCCTCGCCGTGCACACATCAGTAATAGAGCCACTCCCACATCAGATCACCGCTGTCTACGAGCAGATGCTCCCGCGGCAGCCGCTACGCTACCTCCTCGCCGATGATCCCGGTGCCGGTAAGACAATCATGACTGGCCTCCTCATCAAGGAACTCCGCGCTCGCAGCGATCTCAAACGCTGCCTGGTCGTCTGCCCGGGAATGCTTGCTGAGCAATGGCAAGACGAGATGTGGGATAAATTCAGCCTTCCATTCGAAATCCTCACCAATCAGAAGATCGAGGCCGCCCGCACCGGCAACTGGTTCTTGGAACACGATCTCGTTATTGCTCGCTTGGATATGCTCAGTCGCAACGAAGACCGACAGGACAAGCTACAAGGCACGGATTGGGATCTGATCGTCGTCGATGAGGCTCACAAGATGTCTGCACACGCGCTTGGCAATGATGTCAAGTACACCAAGCGATATCGGCTCGGCCAGATCCTCGCCAAGATCACGCGGCACTTTTTGCTCCTTACTGCCACTCCGCACAACGGAAAGGAGAAAGACTTCCAGCTATTCCTCTCGCTTCTGGATGGGGATAGATTCGCCGGTCATTTTCGCGAAGGGGTGCATACATCAGACGTCTCCGATCTAATGCGGCGATTAAGCAAGGAACAACTGGTAACGTTCGACAATACCCCTCTCTTCCCCGAGCGGCGAGCGTACACGATCAAGTACCAACTCTCGGATCTTGAGGCAGAGCTTTACGAGCAAGTAACAGAGTATGTCCGCGAGGAGTTCAACCGTGCGGACAGGATCGAAAACGGTGGGCGGCGCAACACCGTCGGATTTGCCCTCACTTCCATTCAACGTCGCCTCGCCTCATCCCCCGAAGCGATCTATAAGTCGCTGCAGCGCCGCCAGGCTCGCCTCGAACGCAGGCTTACCGAAGAGCGGCTACTCAAGCGAGGCGCGGCAGCATACGTGAAGTGGGAGAAAGAAGTACCATCCTTGTCGGATGATGCCCTGACCGATCTAGAAGAAGCTCCCAGCGCGGAGTACGAAGAGCTAGAAGATCGCGTCATCGATCAAGCGACGGCCAGCCTGACCATCGCGGAACTCGAAGCGGAGATTGAAACCCTGAAACAATTGGTGAAACTTGCCCATCGCGTGCGGCAGAGCGAGGAGGACAAGAAGTGGGGTGAACTGCGAGAGCTGCTGCAGGATGACACCCACATGATCGATAACCAAGGGCATCGCCGCAAGCTCGTTATCTTCAGCGAGCACCGAGACACGGTGAACTACCTAGTGGAGCGTATACGCACGCTACTCGGGCAAGCAGAGGCTGTAGTGACTATCCATGGTGGCATGCGCAGGGAAGAGAGGCGGGTCGTCCAGGAACGCTTCTCGCAGGACAAGAACGTATCGGTACTTGTGGCGACCGATGCCGCTGGTGAAGGGATCAACCTTCAGCGGGCACACTTGATGATCAACTACGATCTTCCCTGGAACCCAAACCGTTTAGAGCAGCGCTTCGGCCGCATTCACCGCATCGGCCAGACTGAGGTCTGCCACGTGTGGAACATGATCGCCGATGAGACCAGGGAAGGAGATGTATTCGCCCGCCTGTTGGAGAAGATCGAGGTCGAGCGCAGGGATCTCGGTGGTGGAGTCTTCGACGTGATGGGAGAGGTCTTCCAGGGCTCAGAGTTGAGAGAACTGCTCATCGAGGCTGTGCGCTACGGGGACCGTCCGGAAGAGCGGGCCCGTTTGTACAAAAAGGTCGATGCCGCCTTCGACAAAGAGCGATTGGAAGAGCTAGTAGCACAGAGGGCATTGACAAAGGACATCCTCGATGCCAGCAAGGTGTACAAGATCAAGGAGGAGATGGAGCGGGCTGAGGCTCGTCGCCTGCAGCCCTATTACATTCGCAGCTTCTTCATCGAGGCGTTCCGCCACCTCGGAGGCACGATAAGGGAACGCGAACACGGTCGCTACGAGATCACCCACGTACCAGGTGCGATACGCAGCAGAGATTGCTTGATCGGAACACGCAATCCCGTTCTGCCGCGTTATGAAAGAGTCACCTTTGAGAAGAGCCTGGTTTCCGGTAAACCGCCTGCGAAATTTGTCTGCCCGGGGCATCCGCTGCTAGATAGCGTCACTGACCTCATCTTAAAGCAGTATCGCAACCTACTGAAGCAAGGGGCCATCTTCATAGATCCGGAAGATCATGGCAGCAAGATCCGGGCCCTGTTCTACCTCGAACACACCATCCAAGACGGTCGCCTGAACAAGGATGGATCGCATCGTATCATCTCGCGACGGGTCCAATTCAGTGAGATTAAC
>JALTFO010000088.1 GCA_027007005.1 Candidatus Bipolaricaulota bacterium
GACCCACTCGAAGTGATAATGCTCATCGATGATGACAATACCGGAGTGTGCGTTCTCCACAATCAGCTGGTAGCGCTCTTGGGATTGATGCCTTTCTTGCTCAACCTCGAGGTCATGCAGCGCAAAGCCAAGATCGCCCGCAATCTCCAAGATGAGAGCACGTTCCTCCAGGTCCTTGGCGTACTTGTTCTGCAGAGACAAGACCAATAGACCGAATACCTTTCTGCCGTAGGCCAGGCGAACTGCCGCTCCTGCCTGCCCAGCGTAGGATGCAGCGAGTGGACAACCGGAGCAGCCCCTCTGTGGGTCTAACACGGTTGTCACTCCGGGACTTGCCAGTGCATCCTTTCCACACGGAGGGAGTATCCCTTGTTGCAGCCGTTCGAGCATGGGAGCAAAGGCATCACCTAGACCGTACTCCGCTGTTGTCACAAGCTGCGCGCTATTATCAAGGAGCGCGATCCAGGCGCTGTGGTAGCTACCCTCCTTCACAAGCAGTTCGCAAATACCTTGCAGCAGCAACTGTCGATTCTTCTCGATGACAATGAACTGGTTTGCATCGCGGATCGCTCTCAGGATCTTGTTCAGGTGGGAAACCCGATCTTCTGCCCTGATCTGTTCGGTTACTTCGGTGGCAAAGCCGGAGACTCCGATCACCTTCCCTTCACCATCCCGCAGCGGAGCCTTGGTCGCCAGGAAGATACGCTCTTCATCGTCAATAGTCAGTCGGTTTACGCGGCGGAGCATCTCTCCGGTCTTCAATACATGTGCGTCATCGGCGCGCAGCTCTTGAGCTGTTTTCTTTGGAAAGAAATCAGTGTCCGTATACCCGAGTATCTCCTCTAGCGAACGATGAAAGAGCCTGGAGAACGCGGGATTAGCAAGGACGTAACGGCCAGCAAGGTCCTTGACAAAGATGATCGACTCAGAAGTCTCCAGGATTCCCTGCAGGAGCTTCTTCGCTCCACCCATCTCTCTTGCTACCGCCTCGAGCGGTTCTTGGTTGAAATGAAGATCCCGTTTATTGCTCTGTCCTTCCCTTGCCATCATCTCTCCTGATCTCAGTCTAGCATAAAAAGAGCGGTTTTGCTAATGGAAGCGTGAACCAGAAGATGAGATCAGCAATGTATACTCCGCACATCCTAAGAGGTAATAAGTAGGCAAGCCCATGGGTTGTGCTCTCCACAAAGGCGGCTCATAACCGCATCTACTCGAACGAGAAGCCTCTATCAAACACGGCAAGGCAAGCATCAACCACATCTGGGTCGTACAAGCGCCCCTTGTTCTTCCTGATTTCATCCAGTGCTGCGTCTAGCCCAAGTGCTGGGCGGTACGGACGGTGAGAGGCCATCGCCTCCACCACATCGCCAACGGCAAGGATCCGTGCCTCGAGGAGGATGCCTCCATCCTTGAGACCGTTTGGATACCCGGACCCATCCAGCCGTTCGTGGTGTTGAAGTACGATATCTGCCACCGGCCAGGGAAAGTCAATCTCCTTTAACATATCGTAGGCAATCTGGGAATGGCCCTTGATCAGATCCATCTCTATCTTGTTCAATTTGGATGGCTTGCTGAGGATCTCAGCCGGTACGGATATCTTACCGATATCATGAATCAAGCCGGACATGTGGATCCCCTCAATCTGATCTTCGGAAAGTCCCATCTCTTTACCAATCGCACTGGAAAGCGCTGCCACCCGCCGTTGATGACCGGCGGTATAAGGGTCGCGCATCTCGGTGGTTGCTGCCAGAGCATGGATCGTTCCCTCTAATGCCCTTTGTAGCTTCTCGAGACTTCTCTGAAGTCCTTCCTCGGCACGGACACGTTTGGTGATGTCCTTTGAAACCTCAACAACTGCCGTAATGCTTCCGTCCTTGTCCCGTATAGGAGAAGCGGTAACAAGACAGTGTACAAGGGTTCCATCCTTTAGCCTCCCTTCTTCCTCGGAACTGTGCACCTCTCCGTCGGTTAAGGTGTCTCTCACAAGACGCTTCGCGCATTCCTCTTTTCTCTTGTAGATCGTATAGCACTTGTTGCCAACTATCTCTCCGTATCTTTCTATCGCGACCTTATTCGCCCATTGCACATTTAAGTCTTTGTCGATGACGGTGACTATGTCGCCTATGCCTTCAAGCATTGCGCGGAGCTTCTCCTCACTCTTTCTCAACGCCTCCTCTGCCTGCACCCGCTCGGCAATTTCCTCTTGTGCTTGTTCGAAGAGCTGTGCATTCTTGATGGCGATGGCCAGGTTATTGGCCAGGATCGTCACGTCTTTCGCATCATCATCGGCAAAGGCGCCGACCTCGGTGCTGAGGAAGCTTACAACTCCTAACAGATGTCCTTTATGAGCTACGGGAACAAAGAGCGCCGAGCGGAGGGTTCCATCGACTGTAATCCACCTTGGGTCACGTTTTGTATCGGTGATAATCAGTGGCTCCTGCGTCTGGCCTACCAACCCCACCAGTCCCCGTTCTTCACCAAAGCGAAACACAAGCTTTTGTCGAAGCTGTGGCAGAAGCTCGTCGGGAAAGCCCAGAGACTTCAACAAGTGGAACATTTGCTCTCCCTCGTCGAACGCAAAATAGTTTGCGTAAGTATACCCCATCGCCTCGACAACGGTGTGCAAAGCGTGAGGAATGAATTCGGCCAATGGCTTGACTGCAGCCAGACTAATGCTGACTTGGTATAGGACGGTCAAGCGCTTGTTCGCCTGTTCGAGCTGCAGCATCTTGTCTTCCAGTTTGCGGATCAGAGCCTCGTTGTACTCCTTGAGGAAAATCTTCTCTTCTTCCACAGGCTCACGCGGTGCAACCAGGCGACCCGCCTCGGCCTCGCGGATTACCTCCCGCAGTATCTCAACAAACGCGGATGGCTCCATCGGTTTTCTAATGAACCTCTCCGCCC
>JALTFO010000089.1 GCA_027007005.1 Candidatus Bipolaricaulota bacterium
GTATCCGCTATTTCCATCTCAACCAAAGGGTCCTCGGCGTCCGGCGCGTGCCTCACTTCGAAATGATACGCGTGCCCTTCCTCCCCACGAACAACTTTCACAAGAAGATTCCCGTCCTTGTCCCGCTTACCATACTTCTCAAGCAGCTTCATCCTGATAGACTCAAATGATTTCAGCTCATTGTTAATTTGATCCACAGCGCGACTTAGCTTAAGGGCCGTTACGATAGGAATCTCTTTATCCAACAACCCCGGCAGTGCCTTTGCTATGTTCAGCGCCTCGCCAATCGTTAATTCCATTAAAACCCTCCTCGATCTATTTACTATACTTTACCACAAACAAACATTGCTTACAAGCCTACTTCTTCTTAGGCTTGCAATTACCCTTTCCGCGTCCAGTTCTTGGACCCTTTCCATTCGGTCCCTTTCCGTCTCGATTTGGTATAATATCCTCCTTTTACAAAGGGCGAGGCAAATAACCCCGCCCCTTATCATTACAAGAATACGAAATTATTCAATCACATATTCAAGAATAAAGTCGATACCAGTAGCGGTTGTAACATCGCTGCCAGTCTTGCCTACAGTAATCGCCTTCGCATCGTCACAAGTAATGTAAGATGCACCATCGGCTAGAACAGCCGCGCCAGTCCCACCGTCAGTTAGAACGGTTGACTGCGTTAGATTAGCCTGCGTAAAGGCAACTAGCTTAACACTGGCCGTGCTCTGCGTGCCAAGAATATCAACAGTCGTTACCGCACCCGCAGCGCCACCATAGGCGATTGCCTTAGCGCTAATAAGCCGATAAGCCTTGCCCGTGATAGCAGGTAAAAGTGTATACCCTGCGTTGATCTGCGCAATAGTAGCCCGTACACGCTTGCTTAGAACGAATCCATCAGCAGCATTGTCTAGGGCTGTCTTTGCAGTAGTAGTTGGGGCAACATCGTCAAAGACAATATCCCCAGCTACCGTTTTCCCGAAAGTCTTATTAGTTATCCCCATTTTTTATCTCCTTTTCTTTAAAATTCATGCCAACAGCCCTTGTCGGTATATCGAACTTATTAAGCGCCTTATAGACTTTGTAAGCTGGACACCCAATCTCTTTCGCTATCTTTGTGCCGCTATACCCATCAGCTACATAGCGCTTGACTAGATATTCTCTGTTGTCAAGCCCCGGACTGGCGGCGAGGTCGGAATTTCGAGGAGGCGAGAACCCCTGCACCTCGGCCGCCGTTGCGTACCGGAGATTGCCAGCTTTCAATAATGCTCGCTCATTTCTCCAGGGTTGCCGGCGCATATCAATGAAGTCACCGGCAGCCCTGTATTCACCGTTCCCAAAAAATGGCTTCCCAACAACATAACAGTGCTCTCCGCTATCATTAACAATGTACTTATTGTTAATTAGCAAGCGCTTGTTGGCCCAAGAGTCAACAACAGCATCACCAACATACCGTTCACGCATAAACCGCGTGTCGCCTGCATTGAACGGCTTTAGCACTTTATACATTATGCTGCCTCCTAAGCCACTGCCCCATTGAAGAATACACCAAGATCGCTGCAAAGAAGTTTAGCATCATATGCCATACTTCCCTCAATCCGCTGCGACTTGTTATCCTGTCTCCACCAACTTTCCATCGAAACATCATACCCAAGATCGTTCAGGCCAGTCCACTCGAAAGTGTACCCACCGCTTGGGGTTAGAATTCCTGGCGTAGGTGGCGCATATACTAACAGCATGTTCTTGCCAAGGTTGAAGCTATAAGCAGCAGTCCCACCCTCGTTGTTAGTTGCGCGAACGCTCGACCCAACAACATACTTGTCAATGTCAAAGAATTGAGCAAGATAGTCGTTGTTGACAGGAGAAGATGAAGTGTACTTAACCTGTTCTTTAACATCCGCGTGCTTGCGCAGCTGGTTATGAACCTGTAGTCCAGTAACTAGAACATTAGGCTTGTATCCAGTGTTCTTCTGAATGGACTCCTGTCCCAGAATAATTGTATCCTGTGGATCGGAGCTTGCCTGATCACTAAAGTAGATGAAATACGGCCACGTGCTGCTAGATGCACTGCCCGTAGCATCGTTTGGCGTTCCCTGATCAGCCCAAAGATTAGTCGTGAAGTAGTTAGTCGTCCAATCAACCTCGCGGTCAATCAGGAGCTTCTGTATAACTGCTTCAGCGATCTGTGGCTCAAGGTTGGCAAGATCGGAGTTCTTTAGAGCCTCGATAGGAATGTCCTGATGCCATGCGTGAACATCGGCAAAATAAGTAGTGGACGACGTGATTGCAAATCCACCACCATCAGACTCAGTTCCAGGTGCCCTAATCCCAGCCTCATCCCTCAGAAAGTCGTTCTTATCAAAGGCAAAGATCTTATCGCTCTGCTTTGATACCTGAACGCTGGGGAATACCTTATCGGCTACATAGGAATCAGCGGCCTGTTTATACGCAACTGAGATCTCGGTTAATCCCGTATCAACGTGCGTGTCACCAGCAGTAAAGATTCCTGTTTTCTTTATTTGTTCTCTCATATTATTCACCCCTACTTGCTGATTGGTGCAAAGTTTGTCAACACGGTAATATATTCATCAGCAGCCGTGCAAGCCCCGTTGGCCCAACCGATCATATAGCTCTCGGTCGTTCCGTCACCATCAATAGCAACCTTGATACCCATGCTACTAGCATCTGCCTCAAGCGGATCGCCAGCAGCAATTGCTGAAGGAGTAACACCATCCACTCTTAGCTTGCAAAAACACCCGCTTGCAGTTAGAACCTCAGCGGCTTTACCGGCGGCGTCTGGCTTGTTAAGCAAGATCCCATTAACCTTTCCCGCAGCACCTGTTATTGTAACAGTATCCGCCGAAGAAATATAAACGGGGCAATAC
>JALTFO010000090.1 GCA_027007005.1 Candidatus Bipolaricaulota bacterium
AGAGGAGAGTCGACAATCAAGGGTCAATCACGGGAGAAAAGGAGGTGTACACAGAGAACACGTCGGAGCAAAAAGGCGGGGACATGTAGCCGACCATCGACCGGGGAAACCTACCCGACCCTTGACACGTGAGAGCCTGCATGAAGCAGGGCTGGATCTAATCCAGGTACATCTGTTGGACACACCAGCGACCCTGCATGTGAGCTTCCTAAGCACGAACATGATTGAGAACATATTTCGGAACTTCCGCTACGAAAGTGGGAGAGTGAACCGCTGGCGAGTGGAGACGGATCGGGCGATGCCTGTCTGCGTGCGGGCACAGCACAGGCAGGCGCTGGCTAGCGACAAGGTTACTGACGGCGGAGGAAGGATACCATCGTCTGTCTCATTACGGGGACTTGTCGGTGCTCGCTGATCACCTAACGGCACGCAAAGATGAGGAGAACCTGAAGGCATTGCGGGAGGACCTGTCAGATTGGCTACAGCCAGAGAGCAAGTTGGAGGCTGATGAATACAGTGGACAGAGCCTAATGCCGGTCATCCCATTTGAGTTGCCAACCCCAGTGTTGACGGGACAGGGAGTTTAGTGGTAGGATCGAATACGTGATTAACGGAGGCTATGTGAACGTCAGGTTTAACAATTAACTGGACATCCCCTCCAAACCGGGTATATTGACCTAGTAACTCACACACTCATGCTCATCTTTCGATGAGAAAAGAGTATTCGCACTTCACTCGCCAGACACAAATCCCCCGGTTATTGCTCCTCCCACAAGCGTTAAGATGTTTACCAAGAAATAGAGGATAAACTTGCGCGCAGGATCAGGCGGATAAACCGCGCCGTGAAACACAATCATCGGCAACTTAAGAAATGAGTAGGTGAGGAAATATGCAGCTACACTCAGTACAGAGACAGACGCTGCAATGAACAGGTTTAGCTTGAAGTTAGCGCGCGATATCCCGATAGCAAACCCAACGATTATCGGTGTGACAAACGGAATCCATGCTAAACTGTACGGAGAGAAAGCGTGTAAATCGTTAACCACATCTACCAGTGCCACGCCAAAGGCACCGATCACTGCTATACCTATGCTTTTGCTGACCAATCGCAGCAGTTTCACCGGTCCGTCTCCGGGATGGTCAACGGGAACTGCCACTTGAACGGAATAGCTAGCGTTTGTCGACCGAGCTTCGTTTCCACTTCGAGCGTAACCTCCCCCAACGCTGCCAACGTCCGTTGGCCAGAGTGAAACTCCGTTAACAGCCTGCCTTTGTACAACGACCGCATCACTGATGGAGATCGAAAGACATGATTAGAGCTCGTTAATAGCTGTTCACTTCCCCAATACGAGTATCGACCGATGTACACGCCGCGCACTGCGTTATCCCCCTCTGTGATCGTATCGCCGTTGGGATCAACTACGACAAGTGTATATGCCAGCGCATCAAAGAAGACGGGAACTTGTGTACCTCCGGTATCGATGCGAAATGAGATCTCGACGTTGATCCCGTTTCTCTCCGTGATGTACTGACTGGAGACAAATACCGGCCGCACTGCATACGCCCGACCGATCGCACGTGCTACGCTATTGTAGTTAGCATGCACACAGCCAGCGAGCAGGAAACCACCAACCACTACACCAATCAGCAAAAACCACGCGATCAGGTGCCGTAAACTCACACGTTGTAGCACGCTACGTAATGCCTGCTTCCTTTATCTTCCAACGGAGGGTTGTCGTGCTGCTTGCAGTAATCGGTGGCTACTGGACAGCGCGGAAAGAACCTGCAATATGATGGAGGGTCGACGGGACGCGAGATCGAGCCCTTGATCGGGATCACTTCTCGTTTGAAGGTGGGATCGGGAATCGGAACAGCAGAGATCAGGGCTTTGGTATATGGATGGAGCGGATTCTGCAGTATTTCTTCCGTCTCTCCCAGCTCTACCATGCATCCCAGGTACATGATAGCTAACCGATCACACATGTATCGTGCGACGGCAAGGTCATGCGTAATGTACAGCATCGCCAAGTCATACTCCTGGCGTAGTTCGAGCATCAGCTTCATCACTCCGGTGCGGATCGACACATCAAGCATCGATGTCGGTTCATCGGCGACAACGAACCGCGGTTTAATTCCGATCGCGCGTGCGATTGCAACTCGCTGGCGCTGCCCACCGGACAGCTCGTGCGGATAACGGAACAGGAATGTCTCTGGCGGCACAAGCCCCACCCGCGCCAAAGAATCGGCCACCACTTGCTCACGCCCCACTATGTTCCCAATCTTGTGGACCGCAAGCGGCTCGGCAATGATATCGTACAGTGTCTTCCGAGGATTCATCGACTCGTACGGGTCCTGAAAAATCATCTGCACCTGGCGGCGATATGCTTTCAGCTTTTCCCCACTTGGAATCCTGGCGACATCAACACTGTTAAAGTAGATGTGTCCTTTGGTGGGGGGGATGAGGCGTAGTAAGAGCTTGCCGGTCGTTGTTTTCCCGCATCCAGATTCACCCGCCAGACCAAGAACCTCCCCGGTATCGATAGTAAACGATACGTCCTCCACTGCATGAATATAGTGCCGCACTCGGCTGAACAACCCAGATGCCAACGGGAAGTATTTGCTCAAGTTATCCACCTTGATCAATGTATCTGTCCTGACAGTCGTCGCGTCAGATTCTTTATTATTGACCATTATTGCCAGCTCCCTGGATTCCAACAGGCGCAGAAGTGTTCGGGATCAACCTCACTGAACGGAGGCTCCTTCTCAGTGCACACTGCAGTCGCTTGCGGACAGCGCGGATGGAATCGGCACCCGGACGGCGGGGAGATGAGGTTCGGTGGTTCACCTGGAAGTTCTACTAGTTCATGCTTCTCTCCCCTAACGCTCGGGAAGGCGGACATCAAAGCGAATGTGTACGGATGCTTCGGCTTCTTGAATATCGTGAATGCATCCGCCATCTCCATCATCTTGCCGGCATACATCACCCCAATGCGGTCGCTCACCTCAGCGATAACCGCTATATCATGCGAGATGTAGATCATCGCCATGTCAAACTCTGTGCGGATTGAATCCATGCGTTTCAGTATTCGGTCCTGAACTATCACGTCAAGCGCAGTTGTCGGTTCGTCGGCGATGATGATGTCTGGATCGCACGCCAGTGCCATCGCGATCACTGCCCGTTGCTTCATCCCGCCGCTGTACTCATGTGGGTACTGGTTCATCACACTTGGATCGAGACCAGCAAACTCAAATAACGCAGCTATTTTTCTCCATGCGTCAGCTTCACTCATTGGCGTATGGTACTTGATCGCTTCCGCAATTTGATCTCGTATCGTGTATACTGGATTAAGCGAGTTCATTGCCGCCTGGAATACCATAGAAATGTGCGCCCACCGATACTTGCGCATCTGATCCTCACTCAGCGGAACGAGGTCCGTGCCGTCGAACCTGATTTGTCCTCCTTTAATCATCGCGTTGCTTGGCAGAAGTTTCAGTAACGACATCGCAAGGGATGTCTTTCCACACCCACTTTCACCGACCAAACCGACCGACTTCCCACGATTAAGCGAGAAGCTGACGCCATCCACCGCCTGCACCCATCCAGCACGGGTCTTGTAGTGCATCGTCAGATCGGAAACCTCTAGAAGCGCCATCTCATCTCTCCCGTAACCTTGGATTGACTACCTCGTCAAGTCCACGGCCGACGAAGTAGAATCCCGCGCAAAGAAGTGAGATTACCAGCCCGGGTGGAAGCCACATATACCAGTATGGTACGAGCCTGCTTCCAATGAGGTAGCCATAGCTATTTGCGTACTGAATGATCATTCCTAAGCTCATGTTTACATTAAGGAAACCGAGGAATGCGAGCGCCGCCTCGGTGAAGATCGCGCCTGTCACCGAGAACATCATGTACAGAAACGATAGTGGCAGCACGTTCGGAACAATGTGGGACCAAATGATGTGAAAGTTGCTGCCGCCAGAAACACGTGCTGCTTCGACAAATGGTTTCACCTTCACCTGCAGCGCCTGTGACTTGAGAATGATCGCAGTTCCTCCAAATCCGGTGAGCACGGCGAGGATAAGCGCGAGCATGAGCAGACCTACTTTCATCACAGCGGACAATGCAACCAGGGTAGCCAGGAGCGGAAACAGTAACACGAGATCCGCCAACCGCATGAAAAACGCGTCTACCCACCCGCCGTAGAACGCGGCAATTGATCCAACAAGCGTGGCAAGTAGCACGCCGGCGCCGGCAGCGATCAACCCAAGCAGCAGATCATGGCCAGTTGAATACATCAATTGGCTGAGAATATCACGTCCTTGCACATCTGTGCCCAAGGGATGGCTCCACATCGGTGCATGAGGATTGCTCGTCACCGCGGGATCATACCCCATTACTGGATCGTAGACGCTGGGATTGTTCCGGTACACCATGTACACCGGATACGACAAGCTGAACAGTGCGAAAAAGATGATGATCCCTAACCCGATCGGCCCGATCTTGCTCTCCAAGAAGAGGCGCCAGTTATTGCGCATACTACGAGCAAACAAACGCAACCGCTCCCGACGAATTGCGATCTTATCAGAGTGTAAACTTGCTGAATTAGTCATTATTTAGCTCCCCCCGCGATGATAACTGATGCGCGGGTCAAGCGCCGCGTACGAGATATCAGCAAAGTAATGGGCAAGAAGTGCTATGACTCCCAAGAACGTGTACGCCCCCACTGCCAGTGGGTAATCCTCAGAACTTATCGCTTGCAATAATGTTAACCCGATTCCGGGCCACGAGAAGATTGTTTCAGTGATCACCGCGCCATCAAGGGAGAACGCAATCGCGAGTACAAACCCAGTGACAAGCGGGAGGAGAGCGGTTCGCGCGGCATGATGGTCGCGCACAATGTTATCAGGCAGTCCCTTGGCACGAGCGGTGGTAATATAGTCCTCTTTAATTGTGTCAAGCATCGAATCGCGCATGACAAGCATCGCGCCAGCGAATCCGATGGACACCAAGGTGATAAATGGAAGCCCCATGTGCCACATGATATCAAGCGCATAACTTCCGATGCCGGACCGCGCCCATACGATGACCGTGATCGCCAGGATTGCTGCGGCTACCACCCAGTTCACTAAGCGACGGGCGCGCTGGTTATGAATTACCCGACGCAGTACCGTCCAGATGGTGGCGTAACCGATAGTGACGCCAAAGAACGTGGCCAACATTCGGATGAACACGTAATTGGAGTCATGCGGTGCTGACAACCACTTTAGCGGTGTAAGAAACTGGGCAAGAGGAAACCACCCCAGCATGTAGGAAAACGCCCAGATCAATAAGAGCGCCCACCACGGGGTGAACACGGTCCATAGATTGATTCCCACTACAGTGGCAGCGTAATCGATGAAGCTCCCTCGCCGCCACGCGATCAGCTTCCCCAAATAGAACCCCAATGCATATTCAACGAGCACAATCGTTAGAAACAACGTGACCGTACGCGGCAACCGCTCAGCGATGATGCTCCACACGGGGCGCGGATAGTAACTGAACGACACCCCCATGTGCCCTGTGTACAAGTCGCGCATATACATCAAGTAGCGTTTATAAAGGGGCTGATTAAGGCCAAACATGTCTTTCATCTGCTTGATCGCTTCGGGCTTAATCTTCGGGTTCCCAACGAATTTATTGGTGACATCACCGGGCATGGCATAAAAAATAAACCATACTATTGAGGTGTATAACAACATAATTACAACAATCTGTACAAAACGGATCGCTGAATACCTCAGCATACCTCACCTGCCTCAAAGAGGATAAAGGCCATCATTTGTATATAGCTAAACAAGCGGGGACCACTTTTGTAGTCCCCGCTATAAATTTAGGTTCACTACTTGATAATCTTAACCGTCGCTTGGTTACCGTCGGCCCCCTGAAGTCCCATCAAGGAGTGATCAAACGGCATCTGGATCCGGGCAGCATAATACGCTTCCTTAAGAGGCGTGTAGAACAGCAACACGTATGGAAGCTGCTTGGCGAGAATCTCCTGCGCCTGGAACGCGTACTTACGTTCCACCGTTGGATCCCACGACTTCAGGAAACTCTGTATCGCTTGGTCGAACTCCTCGTTCTTGAACCCAGGAGTGTTGAAGCCGGCTGGGTAGTCGTTCTCCGAGCCGAAGAATGCATCCATGTAGTCCGGGAACGCAGGGTTACCGAGACCCCAACCGAGGATGTACATGTCGAAAGTTGGAGCACCGGAACCAAACACCGACCCAACGATCGTGTTGAAGCCAGTCAGGTTCAGCTTGACTGGGATTCCAACATCGTTTAGCCACCGGTTGATCCAGATTCCAAATGTGGCCCGGTGCGGATCGTACGCCGTGCTTGGGCAGAGCAAGGTCTGACTCGGGACCAACTTGCCGGTGGGATCAACTAGGCCCTTGCCTTTAGTGACAAGCTTGCCGTCCTTGACTATCGGCTCCTGCTTCCACGTAAAGCCAGCCTGCTTCAGCAGCGCTACCGCCTTTTCGATACGCGTCGCGCGATCCAATCCCTTTCCGATCTTTGTGACATCGGGGTTGTACCAATACGTATTCGCCGGCGGAACCGCCGCGTATTGCGGCAAGACCTCACCCTGAAGGATATCGTTGCAAACAAAGTCCTTATCGATCAAGTATGCCACTGCCTGGCGATAGGCAAGGTAACTGCCCGGCGCCTTGCGCAGGTTAAACGAGAGGTAGTACCAACCGTTGCTGGGGTTAGTGACAATCTTGACGCCCGTGGCTGTCTTCAATTGATCAACAAATCCTTTTGTCAGACCGTTTGGATTGTCGATGAAGTCAAGGTCACCCTTGGCCAGCGCCAGCACCGCTGTCGCTTGGTCAGTGTACACATGATAGATCACTTTATCCACGAATGGACCGGTCGTCATATCAAGGACGGTATCCCCCCCAGCGGTGCCATAGTAAGTCTCGTCGTACGCGACTGCCTTGGCGTTACCAGTGCCCGGGTTGGACAAGTGGACAGCTCCATTCTTGTACATTGTGCTGACGCTCCCTTCATCATAATAGGTTGGGTTCTTGTCAGCAGCGACAAACGCACCGTGTTGCCACTGGTCGAAGATGAATGGGCCGATGCTCACCGGTTTGTCGATCTGAGCGGCGAGGAGGTCCTTTGCTGGGGTTTTCCCCTGCTCGGCCTTGGCCACAATGGGAGCCCACTGCGCCTTAGAAAGCAGGGTCATCATGAGAGTTCCCCACTTGAAATTAATGGAGTCACCGGTTAGATAAAACTTAACCGTATACTTATCAACCTTCTGGATATCATAGAACAACTTGGGGTAGATTTCCCCACTCCAATTCCCGCCGAACTGAGCAGCATACTTCTTAATCAGCTTGTAGCTGAACACAACATCATCAGCGGTAAACTCATTCCCATCGCTCCAATAGACGCCCTTCTTGAGGCTAACGGTGCTCTCATACAGCGGCTTGCCGTCCGGCTGTTTTTTGTCGCTCAGCTTGGGCGGCATATTGGACGGCATCCCATCGGCCAACACTGGAACGAACTGGAACGTTTTGCTAGTCAAACCATATAGGGTGCTAATCCACTGGTCAGCGACGGTAAAGTCGTACACCGTAGACGAGGGCCCAACAAGGTTGATTAAGTTAGTGGTGGTGATATCATCCAGAAGCCCTACATTGTATACCTTATCTGCAGCAGTGCCAAGCAACGCAAACCCTGCTACCAGTCCAAGAACTAATGCTAATGCCAAAAGTTTTTTCATCCTCAGATGTCCTCCTTATCTAGGTTGTTTCCTAATCTACTTATCCCTTGAAAAGTGTACTATCCAAGGAATGAGTCGATCACTTTCGCTGGTTTATCCACTGACTGAAAGTAGATCTGGAACGTACCGCCTGGCTGGCAAAAGTCGGTAGCTTTTAGCGTCTTTCCTCCACCAGTGTATATTCCCCAATAGGTGCCGTCACCCAGAATATCCCTAAATTGCACAATAGCACCACCACCAATTATAAAACTCTCATCGGTGAGGATTTTGACCGGATTGTCAAACTGCAGGACAAGATCATCCTGAGGCGCACCGGTTATGTTATCGTACAGAATCACCCCTGACCCGTCCGCAAACGTAAACACACGCAATGCCTGGTCTGTTGTTTGCGCTGCCAGAACGAGCAGAGAAGCCAGCACCACTAGCATTAACACCAAACCGCTTGCAGCAACTTTTTTCATCGTCTCACATTCCTCCTTTTTTTGCGCAACTTGCCACAGACGCTCCACCTTAGTCCAAACTACGTGCACTGTGGATCGTCCCTCTTAGACCTAGCGGATGACAAATCCCATTGTAGCATCATTGCTTCCTGAAATCAACAGGCCGCATTGCCTCACTAAGAAAGTACTCGAAATGGGATCGTTGCCTCACGTAAGAAAAGTACTCGAAACGGGAGGTGAGGCTACGGTGTCTGTTCACTTGAAGACAGACCAAGTGAGGAGACGACGATGGCCCTAACAATGCATGAGAAGCAAGCGGTAACGAAAGACCTGGCGCTCAAGTACAAACGGGCAAGAAAGAAGGAAAAGGGGCAGATACTCAACACGGTGATCGATGTGGCTGGCTACAATCGTTCCTACGCCGCACGTGTGCTGCGGGAACGGGCCAAGCCCAAGGTAGTAGGGAGGGTAAAGAGAGGCAGGTGAACGATCACCCTGGTGGAAGATGAACGGACAAAGAAGAAGAACAAACATAGAAGGAGGCCAAGGAAGTACGACAAGGAGGTTGTTGTTGCCTTGCGTAAGGTCTGGGTGATATGTGACTGTATCTGTGGGAAGAGGTTAGGTCCATACCTGACTGAGATCATCCCTGTGCTAGAACGGTGTGGGGAGTTAACGCTCAACGGGGAGGTGAGAAAGAAGCTGTTTGAGATCAGCCCGGCAACGATCGATCGACTGCTGGCTCCGGTGAAGAAACACTACCAACTGAGGGCAAGATCGAATACCAAGCCGGGAACGCTGTTGAAGAATCAGATCCCGATCCGTACGTTCAGCGATTGGAATGAGAAACGTCCAGGGTTTGTGGAGATTGACCTTGTGTCACATGAAGGCGGTGATCCACATGGTGACTTCATCCAGACCTTAGACATGACCGATATCTGTACAGGGTGGACGGAGACAGAGGCGGTGAAGAACAAGGCACAGGTACCTGCCTGCTGCAGGCAGGTGGGTGTTTGCCGGGATCGAGAGAGCCAAGGGAAGGTTCCCATTCGAGATTGAAGGGATTGACTCAGACAACGTACTAACATCGAAGTCAACCCTCCCTGGGAAAGAAATGCTCCCTTGGCACGTCTTGCGTGACGAAGCCTTACAATGTTTCCTGTCCGCGGTCCCGCTGTGGACTTCCACTTGT
>JALTFO010000091.1 GCA_027007005.1 Candidatus Bipolaricaulota bacterium
CTGAAGAGGTAATCCAGCATCTCGCTGCCCTTCCCAGCGCCGAAGTGGAGGTCACCTTGGAGATTCAAGTTAAGGTTCCAGGCGGCATCCCGGATGACAAGGCACGCATTGTTACCGAAAACTGCACCACCCTCGGCTTCGACACCCAAGAGTTCGAGGAGGAATAGGAGGTGGTCTCACCAACAACTCGGGCCTACGGAAGGAACCTCTTTAGTAAGGATCTACTCGTTTTATGGCCGACTTCCGCCGCGCTTAAGCTCTACGGCCTCACCGAAGAAGAGCTCCGTTACATCCTCGACCCCAAGCACGTCTACGGCGAAGACTTCCCCAGCGAAACCTTCCGCGTCCTCAAAGAAAAAGAAACCCGCCTCTACGGCGAATACCGCACCAAACGCCTCGTCCTCGAAGCGTGGGGGCGACTCCAACATACCAACGCGGAGTTGCCGCACAACGACTCAGACAAGGAGGTTCCCTTTGCCCAAAGAAGCAAAGATGCCTGACCTGCAACTACAGTCCGACGAACCAATCAAGATGGCTGAAGATGACAGTCTGGAAAGACAGCGGCTTGCCCACAGCATCGCTGGAAAAATCCTGTCTCGGGATACAACCTCATGCATAGTGATTGGTATCGCAGGCCCATGGGGATCTGGTAAGACTTCCCTACTTAATCTTGTATACAATGAGTTACATGATGAGACTGGGAAGAAGAAAGGGATCCTTCTTCTTCGATTCAATCCATGGAGTTACTCCTCTATTGACCAGCTTATCGCGGCCTTTTTTCGAGATCTGCGGAGCACTCTTGGTCTCATTGATAAGGAGGAATTGGCCGGAAAGATAGGAGGCGCGCTTGAAAAGTTAGCAGCTGCCTTGATTCCTCTTTCATTGGTGCCTTCCTTGCAACCAGCTGCAGCGGTCTCATTGGTGATATCTCCGATTGCTAAGATGATGAAGAACGCTGCTAACAGTAAGCCCCTTGCGGACATCAAGGATGATCTAAACGGCTATCTGGAAGAGGCGGGAATCCATCTTGTGATCTTCATCGATGATCTCGATCGGGCAGAACCTGAGCGTGTACGGACCATGCTTCAACTCATTCGCATGAACGCGGATTTCTCATGTACAACGTACGTGGTTGCGTTTGACCGAGATCGGACTGCAAGAGCTCTGTCAACGTCACTGGGTGTAACTGATGAAGACGGACGTGACTACCTTGGTAAGTTAATTCAGGTTTCGTTTGATTTACCAGTACTTGAGACGCTGCGCCTCAAGATAGAGGTGGCTCACGTTCTAGAACCCCTCTTCGAGATCATCTTTCGGGATCAGAATCTGACAGAGAGGCACCAGGAAATGATGAATGCCGGGTTCTATAAGCTATTCGACAGCGTGCGCGATGTAAAACGCTTCGCCAACGCGCTAGCTATAACGATGCCATTAGTTTGGGAGGAGGTGAATCCTGTCGACTTCGCTGTTCTCGAAGCTTTACGCCTGAAGTATCCCAATCTACATTCGAAACTGTACAAATACAGATGGCTCCTCCTCAACGAGTCCCGCGGGTGGGAGGAAAAACTTCGTAAGGTTATGGACCAAAACAAACATGATCGTGAGGGGCATAAGAAGGCATATGCGGAGCTCCTGGAACTGGTTCCCGAGCGACAGCGTGATGTTATAGATGTTCTTCTCAAGGCGCTCTTCCCTCATTTATCCCGCTTAACTTTCGATCATTCTCCATGGGAATCACCACCCGATGTAAGTTGGAGTCGGAACCGGCTGGTCTGTTCAGTTGATCACTTTGACAGCTACTTCTTCCTAGGTCCAGGAATCCAGAGCGTATCCGAGGAGGAGCTGAAAGAGGCGCTCGAACTTACAACGAATCGAAACAAACTGGGCAGAATGATCCTCAAATTCGATGAGGAGGGGAAAGGCTCAGAGCTTCTGCGGCGGCTCAGTATGCGGGCTGCAGACCTTACCCCCCTTCAGATTGAGACAGTGATCTGCGCATTCCTCGATGTGAGCGATTTCCCTTCCAGATGGGGACATGCCGATCGGAATCCTGAACCCATGTTCACGATCTCCATGTATCTTGCGAACCTAATGAGTGCAATCCCTCAACTGGATCAGCGCATGGATGTTCTAAAAAGAAGTATCGAAACAGGCAAGGGAATCTGTGGAGTCGTTAGATTTGTTAAGTCAATCTTGAGTGTGCGATTTCAAGGCGAAGCAGTGATTGATGAGGCAAATTTACATATTATACGCCAAGTGGCATGCAAGAGAATATCGGAAACCGCCAAGAGCGGAGATCTTCTTAAGGTTCCTTGTAGCGCTTCTGTGATTTACCGTTGGATGGAATGGGATAACGAAAGCGCCAAGGAGTACATCGTTAGTCTAATCGAGACGCATTCTGGTGTGTTACAGCTCCTCCAGAGCTTCCAGCACTCCGAAGGAAACTATTCTCACAGCAGGGGCTGTATCGAACCCTCTTATGCTGACCTCACCAAGATTATCGGCAAGCTGATTCCTAGAGATAACCTGGAGCAAGCTGCAGCTAGAGCTCGAAGTATCGCCGAACGAGGTCTAATTGAAGAGAACGGTGTTGAGCGCGAGTTGAATGATGCCGAGAAGGAACTTCTTGAGGGGTTCGCTAGAGCTGTACGTAATTTGAACACAGACGAAACAAGTGGAGGAGAAACGCAAGATGTCTAAAACGCTGTTTACGCTGGTGCAGCATAACCTGAGCAGTCTGATGAACGCGGTCCGGATGGGCCAAATCGGCCTTCCCGACATTCAGCGGGAGTTCAGATGGAAGAACACGAAAGTTCGCGATCTGTTCGACTCCATGTACCGCGGGTATCCCGTTGGGTATTTACTG
>JALTFO010000092.1 GCA_027007005.1 Candidatus Bipolaricaulota bacterium
GCAACTCCGGCAAACATCAGGGACAGGTACACATATCTAAGCGTGGGCCTCGTTACCTACGCCGAGCACTGTACTTAGCCTGTCAAGTTGTGGTCCGCAACGATGACTACTTCCATTCCATCTACCAGCGGCATCGAGACAAAGGCAAGTCACACAAGGAGGCGATCATTGCGGTTGTGAACCGGTTTATTCATGTCCTCTACGCCATGTGGAGGGATAATCGACCCTACTACCCCTTGACACAAGCATAGCTTGTTACACACGCTACGAAAGAAATAGGCATAACCAACGATGAGGGAAAAGGAGACAGCTCACGGTCCCGAGAACGAAAAAATGGGCCCCGATTTCTCGGGGCCCATGAAGAAAGCTCTTTTAAGCTAAGTTGCTACTACCAGGTGACGTCGAAGCCGAGGGTCCACTTGGTGAATCCAGCGCTGGTAACGTTCAGGCCAGTCTTAACGGTGAAGTTAGAGCCGAGACCATAGCTGATGCTGGCATCCGTCTCTCCCCAGTCAAACAGCACAGTGCTGTTGCAGTCGAAGTAGGTGTCCAGCGCGAAGCTGAAGCCACCACCGCAGCAAGAATCGGCGCTGCTGGAAATCGTGAAGACCTCCCAGTAGTCGGCGTTGCCAGTGATTTCCTTGTTCTTAGCGGGATCGAAGCTCGACTGACTAGAGAAGCTAACGCCGTTCCAGTCGTAACTCAGGCCGATACCATAGACTTCAATACCAGTGATCTCAAGCGGTTGTGACGGGGACTGGCAACTTACGCCGTTCTGGTCGATGAACGCAACGTAGAGCGTAATGCAGCTGTAGTCGCCGAGCACGAGGTTTGGCTTGAGCGTCAAAGACTTACCAGTTACATCAGTGTCAAACGTCAGATCGGCATCAAAGGTGACCCAGGAGATGCCAGGAAGCTCGATGCCGGAAACGCTGAACGTGACACCATCAAAACCAGCGTGCGAGAAGCCGAGGGTCACATCAACAAGGTCGATGCAGGCAAACGGGAAGCTGACGTCAAAGTCAACGCTTGTGAAGCAGAAGCAATAGCTGTCCGCCTCAAGTGCCAATCCCGAATCAGTTGTCTTGCTGTTGAAGTAGACGTTCGCGCCGAGCGACAGGTCGCCAGCAGTTCCTTTAGCACCAAACGTCCAACCAGAACCGACGCCTGTCAGCAAAAACTCACCGTTGAAGGCAATACCGGCAATAGAGACGTCACCGGTAGTGTCCCAAGAGGTGAACGCAGCAGTTGCTGGAGCAAAGACAAGATCCGAATCCATTGTGAATGCACCGAGGACGCCGTTAGCGGAAAACGTCTGCTTCGTCCAACCGGTAAGTGAGAAACCGGTTACGGATTCAAAGACCCATCCACTGACCGTGTAGTCGACCGTAATTGTGGAATCAAAACCAGTAAACGAGTTTGTCTGCTGCGGAGCAATGGTAATATCAGATGACCATTCACCGCTTAGCGGAGCCGCACCAAATGCGGCTATTCCTAAACCCAATGCAAAAGCAAGGGTGAGTACGAGAGCCTTTTTCATTCTTTTACTACCTCCTTACAGGTTTAAACTTTTAAGCTTTTGACAAGAAGCGTGCTCTCTCACATACCTACTGTGTCGGTCAATCACCCCCTTACTATCTGTTGTTCCGCCTCTCCACTAGATCTATCACCATCATAGTACACAAAAATGACAAAGTCAAGTGATAAATGTCACATTCAGAGGCCCATCGTCGCGAGTGCCACTCCGATGATTCCCACCAACAGCGCTGTCAATGAGATGATGAAGTTGGCGTTCACGCGGTTTGCCAGTTTCGATGTGTCCGTACTCCCTTGATTGGCTGTTTGGCTTTGCAACTGGGAAATAGCTTTTTCGTTTTGAGACACTCTGCTTGCTAATGCCGATGTGTCTGTTCCCGATAAGGAGTCTACCTGCTTCTGCAGGGTGGACAGGTTGTCTGAAACCTTGAAGATCAGGTCTTTTAGGGTATCGAGATCCTTCGGGGTAACACTCTCGGGGTTGTTCTGCATGTATTGAAGCGCACGCGCGATGAGCGCAGCAGCAGAGTAGCGAGTGAGTGGTTGATCTCCGTTGTATTTGCCTCCGGGAAGACCCGTAATGATCCCCCGATCGGATAGGTACTTTAGATCGTCGTACGCCCAGTGATCCTTGGGCACGTCGGTAAACAAACCGCCTGCAGCGGGCGGCGTTACGTGGCCGTTCCCCGTCTGCGCCAGAGCAAGTACTCCTACTGCTAATGAGAGAACTGCCACGCCCAGGATGACAAACAGTATCTTCTTCACCGTAATGACCCCCTCTCGTAAAGGAATTGCTAAGCAGTATAGGCTCCAAAGTGCAATGAGTCAATAAGCAAGACGCAGGATTAGGGATTGAAGGGATAAAGGGGTAAGGACCAAAGAGGAGCACAACGGGGAACGTGGAGCGCGGAAAGCAGAACGGGAAACGTGGAACGGGGAAAGCAGAACGGGCAACTCGGAGCGCGGAAAGCGGAACGGGGAACGTGGAACAACGTGGCAGACAAGCCCTGCCCTGTGAAACCCTTTTTCATGGGGTGCCCACGCTACGAAAGCAAAGGCATGTTGGCAATATCGTATCTTCTGTAGCCTCGGGCCCCGCGCCCAACGTTACGCTTGTGGCTTTGGCGTAACTCCCAACGTGGCAGACAAGCCCTGCCCTGTGAAACCCTTTTTCATGGGGTGCTCACGCTACGAAAGCAAAGGCATGTTGGCAATATCGTATCTTCTATAGCGTCGGGCCCTGCCTGCCTGTGCGTTTCAGCACGCAGACAGGTGCCCAACGTTGCGCTTGTGGCTTTGGCGTGACTCCCAACGTGGCAGACAAGCTGCCCACGCTACAACAAGAAGAACAACAAGAACCTTGCAAGAGGATGTTTTCTCATGCAAAGAGCGCGAAGTGCAGACCCACTGATTGGCAATCGCAGTGCGGGCAAGCCGGAGCCACCATAACCCTTAATCCTTTAATCCATACCCCTTATTCCTCACCTTAAAAGAGCGGCGATGCACCGATGAAGAGCCCAGTTTACACAGAGCCGCAATGTGAGCGGCGGTGCCGTATCCCTTGTGCGCCGCAAACCCATACCCGGGGAAGTGTTGATCGAGTTCGATCATGATTCGATCTCGCGTTACCTTGGCTAGGATTGAGGCGGCAGCTATGTGAAGCGAGCGGGAGTCGCCACGCGTGAAGGAGAGCTCAATATCTGAATCTCTCAATACTCTGATCCCTCGGTCGCACAATAGGAGAGCGGCGTTTAATCCCATTGCCCGATACGCGCGCCGCGCCGCCAGGGAGACTGCTGAGACGATTCCAAGGGTGTCGATCTGTTCAGCACTAGCAGCTCCGATTCCCCATACGGCGTGTGCCTTGATTTGTGGCAGTAGCTTTTCGCGCTGTTGCGCGCTGAGACGCTTGGAGTCATCGAGGCCGGCAAGGCAGTGGAGGATTGCGGATTCAGAAATCGAGCTACTTAACAATTGAACCATTGGGGGATGTAGAAAGCCAGGACTACCTGGGCTAAGATGAACGTCAAAAACTGACCTGGACGCTGCATGGGCAGTTGCACCTGCGCTTAGAAATGGAAAATGGACGCATCCGACAACCACAGGGCCAGCAAGGGCACCACGACCGGCTTCATCAAAACCAGCAAGAGAGGGTGTAGTCAGAAGGTGTGAAGCGATTTGCTGATCAAAGGCGGCGAGCTCTTGCACTCGCGCGAAACCATCGTTTTCGCTTCGCCTTGACATGCTCCCCTCCTGCATCGGTAAACTGGTGCGACCTCAGTGAACGCGTTTTTCGGAAGCGCCTTTCGCGTTTTTCTGCCAGGTAATCGTTTGTAGGAGCCCATCCGGAAAATTCACCTGGGGAGAGAAGGATAACACATCGCGTGCGCGTGTCACGTCCAATCTGCTTTCCATCAGCTCGCCTGGCCTTGCCTCCGCGTGGATAGGCTTGCTCATCGCAGGGATGATCTTCGTCATCTCGTTAAACAGCTCATTCACCGACGTGGCTACCCCTGAAGCAATGTTAAATGCCATCTCATCTGGATTGTTGGCATTGCCAACACTGGATTGCACATAGTCAAGGGCTAACATGTTTGCCCGTGCGACATCCTTCACAAACACGTAGTCTCGCACCTGTTCGCCACTACCGAATATCGTTACCCCGCGTCCCGCAATCAGCGCGCCCGTGAAGATCGACACAACTCCAGCCTCACCGGCTGGATCCTGGCGTGGACCATACACGTTTGCGTAGCGCAATATCACCGACTTCAATCCGAACGTCTTCTGGTAGGCAAACAGGTAGTTCTCTACCGATGCCTTTGCCGCACCGTACGGACTGATCGGCGCCTTCGCCGCCGTCTCCACCGCAGGATGGGGCGTCTCACCATAGATCGCCCCGCCAGAAGAGGCGAAGATGAACCCTAAAACGTGACTTTGCACCGCCTGACGCATCAGGCTGATCGACCCAAGAACGTTCACTTCGGCATCGAAGACCGGATCGGCCACGGAGCGACGGATATCGATCTGGGCAGCATGATGGTCAACAATCTGCGGGCGGAAGCTCGCGAACACCTTTTCCACGCCCTGTGCATCGCGTATGTCAATCCGCTCCAGCCTTGCCTTGCGATTCACATTTTCAGCGTTTCCAGTCGACAGGTCGTCCATCACAAGCACTTCATGCCCAGCAGCAACGCAGGCATCGACAACGTGCGAACCGATGAATCCCGCGCCTCCAGTTACAATGATGCGCATATACTCCTCCTTTAATTCAGTGGCGAGTCGTGAGTTTGTGCAACTTACCCAACCTGTGATCACCACATCCTAAATATCCTTCACCGCCGCCCCCTGATCAACCCAGCGCGCGCTCATTTGGGGACGAGGTGCAGGAGTAGCTCCCTAAGCTTCTGAAGCACGCAGCGGATTACGCCGCTTTGGAGCTTGGGCACCTCCTTTGCGTAAGCGGCAGAGATGCCCTGTTATTTTGCACGATTCAGCACTTCCAAGATCAGAGAGCAGTGCAACCAGACCAAGTTGGCATTTCAGACTCACTATCCCCGCTTGATGCAGGCGTTCATGTGCCTGATCGTGGTTGTGCGAATCATGCGAATAATGGACAATTGGATGCATTCGCAGATGGGGTGGTAAGGATTAGTACAGATGGCACGAACTTAAGTAGCTGGGCAAAGGAGTATCCGGAGAAGTTCGCTTCTTCGGAAGGTGTGTTCTCTCACATCCATCGTGGTGATCGCATCTTTGTCGGTACGGGTTGTGGCAAGCCGCAGTACTTGGTGAGCGAGATGGTGCGCTATGTTGAGGCGCATCCGAAGGCGTTCTTCGACGCGGAGGTTCTATCTTTGTGGACTCTCGGCGTTTCTCCTTATTTAAGTGATGATGTGAAGCGGAATTTCCGGCTTAATTCCTTCTTTATCAGCGATCCTACCCGCAACGCGGTCAATGAGGGCTTGGCCGACTACACAGCAATCTTCTTGTCGGAGGTGCCGGATCTATTCTACCGCCATGTCGTGCCTATTGATGTCGCTCTGGTGCAGACGTCTCTTCCCGACCGCCACGGTTACATGAGCTTGGGGATAAGTGTGGATATCGTGCGAGCCGCAGTTGATAGCGCAAAGCTCGTAATCTGCCAGCCGAACGCTAATATGCCCCGTACGCACGGCGATACTTTCGTGCACATCAACGATGTAGACTATATTCTACCCCAAGATGAACCGCTTCTTGAGTACAATACCGAAGTTGTCGATGATGTCGCGCAGCGGATCGGCAAGTATGTATCTAATCTCATTGAGGATGGGGCAACAATCCAGGTGGGCTACGGGAAGATCCCCAACGCGATCCTAGCGAATCTGAAGGATAAGAAGCACTTAGGAGTGCACACTGAGCTACTAAGCGATGGAATAGTCGATCTGATGAAGCTAGGAGTAATCGACAATCACAAGAAAGAGATCGACCGCCATAAGACAGTTGCTTCGTTCTGCATGGGAAAGCGATCGACGTATGAGTACATTTCAGATCACCCAGCGATTGAGTTCCGCCCAGTGCAATATACGAACAACCCGATGGTCATTGCCAAGAATCCGAAGATGACGGCGATTAACAGCGCACTGCAGATCGACCTCACCGGTCAGGCGACGGCCGAATCGATCGGCAAGACGTTCTACAGCGGAATCGGGGGCCAAGCCGACTTCATGCGTGGTGCAGTTCTCGCGCCGCATGGCAAGTCGATCCTCGTTCTGCAATCGACGGCGCAGAACGGTGAGGTGTCGCGCATTGTGCCGATGCTGACTGAGGGGTCTGGGGTGTCGCTTGTCCGCGGGGACGTGCATTACGTGGCAACAGAATACGGGATTGCCTACCTCCATGGCAAGAACACGCGCGAGCGAGCGATGGAGCTTATCAGCATCGCCCACCCCAAGTTCAAATCGTGGCTTCTCAAGCAGGCAAAGGCGCTCAATCTTATCTACAAGGATCAAGCGTATATTCCTGGAGAGCGGGGACAGTACCCGGAGGAGCTAGAGGCGTACCGCACTACGCGGGAAGGATTAGAGATCATGCTCCGTCCGGTGCGCATTAGCGATGAGCCACTTTTGAAGGATTTCTTCTATTCTTTGTCCGATCAATCCATTTACCGCCGCTTCATCTCGGTCCGTAAGGACATGCCACACGAACGCCTACAGGAGTTCGTCGTCATCGACTACACGCGCGAGATGGTCATCTTAGCCGTGATCGGAGAGGAGGGGCAGCAGACTGTAATTGGGGTAGGACAGTATGGCATAGATGAGCAAACGCACACCGCCGAAGTGGGACTCGTCGTGCGCGACGATTACCAAAATCATGGCGTTGGGAGTACTCTTCTTGAATACTTGACGTATCTAGCCAAGCGAGCCGGCCTGCATGGGTTCTCGGCCGAGGTGTTGGTAGAGAATCAGCCGATGTTGCACCTGTTTGAGAAGGGCGGTTTCACGATTGAGAAACACCGCGAGGCAGGCGTGTATGAGTTGAAGATGTTGTTTAGTTAGTAATGATGGAATGGAGACTACAATCGTAGGTGATGTAATGAATACAAAAACGGACGTTGACTACCTGTTCGAACCGCGGGGGGTTGCTGTGATCGGCGCGTCACAGAACAGCGCCAAGATTGGCTATCGCATCGTGGAGAACATCGTACAACGCGGGTACAAAGGGCAGATCTACCCGATCAACCCCAAGGGGGGCGAGGTACTCGGCCTGAAGATCTACCCGGACCTATCGGCTGTCGAGGGGGATGTGGACATCGCGGTGATCACCATACCGGCGCGGCTTGTGTTCGATGCTGTGAAGGAGTGCGCCGCAAAGCACGTCAAACACCTCGTAATTATCACTTCTGGTTTCTCCGAGGTGGGAAATGTTGAGGAGGAGCGGCAGATCGTCGCCTACGCACGCGAGCACGGGATGCGCGTCCTCGGGCCGAACATCTTCGGCATCTACTCTTCGGCGGCCTCTCTCGATGCGACCTTCGGGCCGGGAGGAATCCTCCCCGGTCGGGTGGCGATCATCACTCAGAGCGGCGCGCTGGGGATCGCGATGATCGGCAAGACCGCAGCGGAATCGCTCGGCCTGTCTGCACTTGTCTCTATCGGGAATAAGGCAGACATCGATGAGTCGGATGTGCTCGAGTACCTAGCGCGCGACGAGGCGACAACGGTGATCTTCATGTACATCGAGGGTGTCAAGCACGGAAACCGCCTAGTTGGGATGTTGAAGCAGGTGACGAAAAAGAAACATGTGATCGTGGTCAAATCCGGTCGGTCGAAGCGCGGCGCAATGGCTGCTGCATCGCACACCGGATCTCTCGCCGGGGCCGATGAGATCTTCGATAGCATCATGCGCCAGTGTGGTGTCCTCCGCGCGGAGAGCGTGCAGGAAGCGTTCAACTGGGCGCACTTCCTCGCCGATGCCCCGCTCCCCAAGGGAAAGGAATCGGTCATCATCACCAACGGTGGGGGAATCGGCGTGCTGGCGACAGACGCCTGCGAGAAGTACGGCGTTGACCTGTACGACAACCAGGCGGTACTGAAAGAGACATTCGCACCCGTGATGCCCAGCTTTGGCTCGTCGAAGAACCCGATCGATGTGACGGGGCAAGCGACAGCGGAGGACTACGAGCGATCACTGGAAGCGATGCTCGACAATGCAGGCATGCATGCAGCGATCGCACTCTACTGCGAGACAGCGCTGTTTAACACCGATGCCTTGGGCGATTTGCTGCGGGTGGAGTACGCACGCTACAAGGAGAAGAAGCCGATCATCTTCTCTCTGTTTGGCGGCGAGAAGTTAGAAACAATCGTGCGTACGCTGCGTGCTAAGGGAGTCCCTGTCTTCTCCGACGTCTACGACGGCGTATCGTGCTTGGGGGCGTTGTACAGGTCTTGGCAACACCTGAACGCACCAGAAGAGAAACCGGAGGACATCCCGATAGACGTAGCGGCAGTTGAAGAGATCCTCGACCGTGCCCGGAAGGAGAAGCGCGGATTTCTCTTGGCCAATGAGGCACAGCAAATGGCGCAGGTCCTCGGACTGTCCATGCCACGCTCAATCGTCGCGAGGAATCTGGACGAAGCGGTGCATGCCGCAGGAGAGATCGGCTACCCGGTCGTGATGAAGGTCGTCTCCAAGGACATCATCCACAAGAGCGACGCTGGCGGTGTCGCCCTCAACCTGGAAAACCAGAATGAGGTGATCGACGCCTATCAGGCGATCATGCGCAGCTGCCGCGCTTACAAGAAGGATGCGCTGATTGAAGGGATCGAGGTGGTGGAGATGGCGAAGCCGGGGGTGGAGACGATTATCGGCGCACGCCAGGATGCGTCGTTCGGCCCGATCGTGATGTTCGGCCTTGGTGGGATCTACGTTGAGGTGATGAAGGACGTCGCCTTCCGGGCCGCCCCAATCACGAAGCGCGAGGCGCACGCCATGGTCTCCGACATCCGTTCCTACCCGCTCCTCCTGGGAGTACGTGGAGAGAAGCGCAAGGAGATCGATGGGATCGTCGATGTAGCGATGAAGCTTGGTGCGCTGATCGACAAGTGTCGCGACATTACAGACGTTGAGATCAACCCGCTCGTCGTTTACGAACACGGGCAGGGAGTGAAGGCAGTTGATGTGAGAATTCTTTTTCAGACTACACGGGAGGTGAGGTAGAGATGGGTTCGCTGATCATCGCCTCAACGCGGAAGAGCGCGGGTAAGACGAGCGTGCTGGTAGGGTTGGCCAAGGCGGTAGACAAGAAGTTCGGTTATCTCAAA
>JALTFO010000093.1 GCA_027007005.1 Candidatus Bipolaricaulota bacterium
GTATGGCCCGGTGATGCCTCCGTCGTCAGGGACCTCGGTTGTCCATCCGGCTGCGTACAGGGGCAATGTCACAAATGCAAGCAGTACCAGCAACAGCATGGCAAACAAGAAGCGTACACTCCTGTGTATAGGGGCAGGGCTACTTCCGCCTTCTTCCATAATCCTCCCGTGCATTTCGTGCCTCCTTATATATAATCTTATAACATCCCCTTAGTTTCACCCCTCCATTGCAGGCATCACTCACTCAATGCCGGGTGCCGTGAGGGTCCCCTAGATACGCCTTGCGCCGATTGTCTCTCAGCTATCAAGTGGCCCCACCGGACCCTAGGGCAAGGGAGATCCCATTACCTCTCATAACGTAGCACGTAGCCACGTAACTTGCTTGCCGCGTTAGAAGGGGTGATTGTGCAAGTTCTCGTAACAGCTTAGGGCACGCTGAACGTGAAACGCAAGTAGAGAACGACGTTAGGCAAGACGTACACAAGATCAGATAACATATCAAGACCGCAGGATAGTCTCCATGCCTCCTCATTACAGCCTCCAGCCAACTAGACCCAGCCCATTCCAATATACATCCGATGACTGGCAAAAACAATACATCGCTAATGCAACGTAAGCGGTGTGATGGCATATGTTCTCTCCATCTCTCTTTGTAACAGAGTCCCCCGCTGTTTCTATAAACATGGAGACGTAGTGTAGCTAAAGAGCCTGCCTGGCATCACTGCTAATATATGCACATATAAGAGCAACATAAGTGCTGGCTGTAGCTTGCTTTCGCACCATGCATTTCTTCACCCAACTCTTGAGCCCTCCCGTCTTCTTCGCCGTAGGCTCGCTGAACCAACCGATAGCTCAGTGAGCAGTAAGTAAAACGAAGATAATCCCGCTTTCCCCGGTTAAGGGATTCAACGCCTTCCCCACAAGGCCGCAAGGAGAATGAGCAGCATCACGATTCCACTTCATAGCATAGCCAGGGGTGGAGGAACTCACGAGCAGATCACCGGGTTTGATTGGACCACCTTCGTCGGTTACCTTAACTGGAACTATTCCGACGAGCGCAAGAAGGGCTGAATCGTCAGTCGAGAGTCCGGAGTCATCAGTCCAAGGTTCAAAGTCCAAGGTCGAGGAATCGGAGCCAAGAATGAAGCCGGGCTTTGTTGAGACGACACCTGCAATCAACTGAGAACAACGGCCGCGGGACTTGCGGTAATGCCCTGGATTGTCGGGATCAAGCTCAAGTACGTCGCTAGCCTCTACAGCTTCCGATATTATCACCCACTCAGCAACGTCGGCTGAACCGGAGTTGAAGGCGGCTCCGTAGAAAGACTGGTCGGCAAGGACGTTACCGTCAGCATCCACACGAAAGACCGCTGTTGTCCCTTGGACCCCTGTCCCCTGAATCGCAAAATCGTACGGGTTCTCATTGGAATCATCGTTAGCAATGCTGACCGTTGCGCTGCGTACACCTGTCGCACTCGGGTCGAACCGCACGGTGAACGTAGTTGTCCCTCCCCCGCTTGCAACCGGGCTTGTTGGCTGTACCGTCACTGTGAAGTCTGCCGCGTGTGCCCCGCTTATCAACACCTTGGGCGTGCCAGTGAGGTTCAAATCCGCCGTGCCGGTGTTTATGATCGTAAAGGTATGATCAACGGTGCCTGCCGCCACCGGAGCACTTCCAAAATCGGTATCGTCGGCAGCATCCGGGCTTGTGTCTCCATCGGGGATCCATACACCCTTGCCATTTACAGCTATCTCGGGGCTTGTAGCGGTGTCATAAACCCATGTGTCACCCAGATCAGAAGAGGCATACCCACCGAACAGGAGGACCTTGTCATCCCCGATCCTCGCCATCGCGTGACTGGATCGCGCTGAAGGGCTCGTCGTTGGACTCATCTGCGTCCAGGTATTATCGCTCAGGTCGTATACCCAAGTCTCATCATTGGCTGTGCCGTTGCTCCCACCGAACAGGAGGATCTTGTCATCCCCGATCCTCGCCATCGCATGGGTATATCGTGCTGCAGGGCTCGTCTTCGGGCTCATCTGTGTCCAGGTGTGATTGCTCAAATCGTACACCCAAGTTTCATCATCAAGTGAGCTGTCATCCCCACCGAACAGGAGGACCTTGTCATCGCCGATTCTTGCCATCGCATGCATCCCTCGGGCCGAAGGAGCGAGGGATTGATTCTCCCAGCCTGTGGCGCTGGCCTGTAGGGAAACAAGACTCATCACAGTCACTACCAGAGCGCAGACCAACGGCAAGATCACTGCAAATCTATGTGATGCTGCTCCCAATCTGTTAGTGGAAATCCTCATAGTAAACATGTCGGCTTCTCCCATATATTTGTTTACTTTTCCATACAGCCCAATAAGACCATCCGCTGCTACCACTACTGATACATCAGTGAGCGATCAACAGTATACGAATCATCCCTATGCCGCTTTCGAGAGGTCCCATGGCTTTGCCAACGAACGCGCAAGGAGTTCTACTGTCAGGATCCCAGCGCATAGCATAGCCAGGGGTGGAGGAACTCACGAGCAGATCACCGGATTTGATTGGACCACCTTCGTCCGTTACCTTAACAGGGACAATACCGATCAGGGCGAGAAGGGCTGAGTCGGCAGTCACCGGTCGGGAGTCATCCGCCATAGATGCTAAGCCCAAGACAAAGCCGGGTTCGGTAGAGACTACACCGGCCACCAAATCTGAGCAGGGCCCACGAGACTTGCGGTAATGGCCCGGATTATCGGGGTCGAGTTCCAATACGTTGCCAGGTTCCACTGGTTCCGACACTGGCACCCATTCCGCCACATCGGCTGAGCCAGAGTTAAACGAGGCCCCGTAGAAC
>JALTFO010000094.1 GCA_027007005.1 Candidatus Bipolaricaulota bacterium
CCACACAACGATTATGCACTCCTACATGAAAGTAAAGACCCTTCTTAAGGAGACTCCGCTCCTTCAGGCAGAGCTAAACGAGATGAAAGAGGGATTACTCGCCCGTTTCCAAGAAAACTCGTAGAGAAAAGGCCGTAATTATGGGCATTACAGTCAAAGAATCACACTTTCCAGCCTGTGGAAAACTCTGTTGATAAGTGGTTGAAAAGAGGTGCAAAACGATGCTTGCCTGTGGAAAAGATCGGTGGAATTCTTGCTCAGTTGTTCTCCACCGCGCTTGTCCACGGTTTTCCACCGTTATGCACACCTTATCCACAGGGTTTTCCACAGCATCAAAGGCCATTTACAACGCAGATTCCTCGCTTTTCCACAGATCGAGCGTGTAACTACTCGTACTACTATCTTTTTTGTCTATAATGAGATGATGAATTGGGTAAGAGAGATTCTTAAGAATTACAACCTCGATAAGGAGTTCTCAGATCAGCAAGTTCTCTTGCTCTGGAGCGGCGTTATCGGAGAACAGCTTGCACGCATGACCCGTGCCACACGTCTGTCCAAGGGAACGCTCACCGTTGAGGTGGCATCTCCCATTGTCTCTCAAGAGCTGAATCTATTGAAACAAAACTACATCGATCTACTAAATGAACAGATGGGTAGAGTCGTTCTGCAGAGAATCCGTTTTGTTCCTGGTCGATTTTCGCGTCCTCGCGTACCGCTTGTGTCAGAGGAAGGCGACACCTCAGATAGCGACCTTCTTCTACCGGGGATTGATGATGTGCGTTTGCGAGATTCATTTAAGTCCCTGTACCGGACGCAGCAGCGACGCGAACGCGCCATGCTCAAGGCAGGGGCGCATCGCTGTCCACGCTGTGGGGTGGTCTTCTTCGGTAATGAAGACATATGCCCCGGCTGCCAATTTGACGAGATTGCTGACAAACAATAAGTGCGCTACAATTTCCGGTTATGGAAGCAGCTAAACACACAACCATAATTGCGATTCGCTCGGAATCTGAACATCGAGCCGTGATTGCTAGCGACGGACAGGCGACACTGGACACGATGGTCATCAAGAGCACGACTAAGAAGGTGTACCGCCTGCAGGATGATAAGGTCCTCGTTGGTTTTGCTGGCGCGACAGCAGACTGCCTAGCCATGCTCGAACGCTTCGAGGGGAAGTTGAAGAAGCACAACGGACGACTGCGGCGAGCGGCAGTGGAGCTGACCAAGGAGTGGCGAACAGATCGCGTGCTTCGACATCTTGAGGCCGTAATTGTTGCGGCGAGCGAGGAAGGGGTACTGATGATCTCGGGGGCGGGCGACGTCCTCGAACCGGACGAACAGGTGATAGGAATAGGCTCGGGCGGGGCATACGCCCTGGCTGCTGCTAAGGCATATCTGTCCGTATCCGGAATCCCGATTGGCGACATCGCGCGCAAGTCCCTTGAAATAGCGAGTTCAATCGACATCTACACCAACAAGGAAATTACCGTGGAAGAAGTCGCGTGGTGAGGAGCTATAAATGAGTGATCTCGTTGAAGTCAAAACAATATCACCGGCTGGGTTGACCCCGCAGCAGATTGTCACCGAGCTTGACAAATACGTCGTCGGTCAAGCTGAGGCGAAGCGGTGCGTGGCGATTGCCTTGCGCAATCGAATGCGTCGGCAGATGGTGCAGGACGAGATCCGCGAGGAGATCAAGCCGAAGAACATCCTCATGATCGGTCCCACAGGTGTCGGCAAGACCGAGATCTCTCGGCGACTAGCGCGTCTCACTACGTGCCCATTCTCCAAAGTGGAGGCAACGAAGTTCACCGAGGTGGGATACGTCGGGCGCGACGTGGAGTCGATGGTGCGTGATCTGGTGGACATGGCGATCGACATGATGCGCGAGGAGGAGATCTTGCGCGTGGAGGACCATGCGGCGGATGTCGTCACCGATCAGATTGTCGATGCTCTCCTTCCGATGACGACAGAGAGCGATCCCGAGCGGGTGGAGAGCGCGAAAAAGACACGCGCCAAACTGCGGGAGAAACTCCTTGCTGGCGACCTAGAAGAACGGATCATCGAGATCATGATCGAGGAGCAGGTTAACCCCCAACTCGATGTCTTCTCCCAAGATGGGATGGACCAAATGGGGATCAATCTAGGAGATATGTTCTCTGGCATTATTCCACCAAACAGAAAGAAGCGGCGGATGCGTATTCGCGATGCCCGCCCGATACTGTTCGACCAAGCACTGGATAGCCTGATCAACATGGAAGACGTGCGCGAACGCGGCCTGCAACTTGCCGAGGAGACGGGGATCATCTTCCTCGACGAGATCGACAAGATCGCTGCTGGAGGCAGGCAGGAGACCGGGGGTCCCGGTGTATCGCGCCAGGGTGTACAGCGCGATCTGCTGCCGCTTTTGGAAGGTACAACGGTGCGCACCCGCTATGGCACGGTCTCAACCGAGAACATTCTCTTCATCGCTGCCGGTGCGTTCAACATGTCCAAGCCATCGGATCTCATTCCAGAGCTGCAGGGGCGGCTGCCGATTCGCGTTGAGCTAGATGATCTCACAGCCGAGGACTTTCAGCGCATCCTGCGCGAGCCCAAGGATGCTCTCGTGAAGCAGTACCAGGCCCTCCTTGCGGTGGAGAAGGTAAAGCTTGAGTTTGAGGAGGAGGCAATCGACGAAGTTGCCCACATCGCCTACGAGCTGAACCAGAGCACGGAGAACATTGGTGCGCGTCGTCTGGCGACGGTGATGGAAAAGCTGATGGAGGACATCTCGTTCTCCGCCGATGAGCACCAGGGCGAGACGATCACCATCGACCG
>JALTFO010000095.1 GCA_027007005.1 Candidatus Bipolaricaulota bacterium
CGGTAAACCAGAGGCCTCGAACCTTCGTTCCTCTCGTACTAGAAGATCCTTCCTTTCAGACATCCAACATCTCCAGTAGATATCAAACAAACTGTCTCACAACGTTCTGAACCCAGCTCACGATTCCTTTTGATGGGTGAACACCCCCACCCTTGGCAGCTTCTGCACCGCCAGGATAGGAAGAGCCGACATCGATGTAGCAAGCCGCGCCGTCGATATGAGCTCTCGGGCGCGACAACTCTGTTATCCCCGGAGTAACTTTTCTGTCATCTCAGGCCCCCATCAAGGGGGCACTGAGGTTCGCTAGACCACGCTTTCGCGTTTGGATTTCATATTATTAGAAATCCAATCAGGCCGGCTTTTGCTCTTACACTCTACACCGGATTTCTGACCCGGTTGAGCCAACCTTTGGGCTCCATCGATACACTTTCGACGGAGTGCCACCCCAGCCAAACTGTCTACCAATTGGTGTCCTAGCCTTAAAAGGCCAGTTAGCAATGTAAACCTTGAAGGATGGTGTTTCATTGGCGTCTATTCACGAACTGGCGTCCGTAACATAACAACTACCATCTACGCTGCACAACAAGGCTCACATCACAACAACAGGCTACAGTAAAGTTTCACGGGGTCTTCGCTTCCCACTGGAGATCCCTGGTCTTTGCACCAGGAAAATTGTTCGGAGGCTTCTAAGTGGGGACAGTGGGGATCTCGTTACGCCATTCATGCAGGCCGTCAATCAAACGGCAAGGCATTTCGCTACCTTAAGAGAGTTATAGTTACCCCCGCCGTTTACCTGCTCTTCACTCCCTTGGAAAGGAGCTTAAAGTACAGGCACTGGGCAGACGTCGCCTTTTGTACGCACCTTTACAGGCTAGCAAAAGGCTATGTTTTTGTTAAACAGTCGGACCCCCCTAGTCACTGCGCCTTGCAACCGCATCTATACAGATACAATCACAGGGACCCCTTATACCAAAGGTACGGGGCTAATTTGCCGAATTCCCTCACTTAGATTAAACCTTCACACCTTAGGCTACTCACCTAGGGGCACCTGTGCTGGTTCTGGGTATAATTATCCAAGATCTTTCCCAGTTTCCTTTTCATGGGCTCTTGGCATCAGCCAAATGCACCTTGCGGCACACCATTCTTAGCTTTAATCAAGTTCTCGCCATTACAGCACTCCCTTGATTTATGCTAATTAGCATAAACGACGGTTTATGTTGGCTTAGCCAAAAGCGTCGGCAACCGGGCTTATGTCGCCATACATACTTGGATAGTACAGGAATATTAACCTGTTTCCCTTTCCCAATTCATTCCATTTAGGAAGTTGGTTAGGATTAACTAACCCTTGACTGAACTGCATTGTCAAGGAACCCTTGCCCTTTCGGCGGCACTGATTCTCACAGTGCTATGTTCCTACTATCACCAGGATTTTCATTTCTATGAGGTCCACTTCATCTCTCGATAAAGCTTCTGCCCTCACAGAACGCCTGCCTACCACAAGCCCGAAGGCTGTCCATAGTATCGGCAACCAATTTAGTCCCGTCCATCTTCGAGGCTTATCTACTTGACAAGTAAGCTGTTACGCACTTATTATAGGATGGCTGCTTCTAAGCCAACCTCCTCGCTGTCTTCGTAGATAAACACCCTTCACCCTTTCACACTTAATTGGTATTTTGGGGCCTTAACTATGGTCTGGGTTGTTCCCCTCTCGCAACACACGCTTACCGCGTGCTGCCGTTTCCTGGCTTCTACGAAACTGGAATATTCGGAGTTGGACAAGAAGCCGAGGCCGTTAAGCCCCTAAACCCCCAATCCGTAGCTCTACCACTCCAGTAATCTCAGCCAAGACTTGACTACGGCCAATTTTGGCAGGAACCAGCTATTTCCGGTCTCGATTGGCTTTTCACCCCTAACCCAAGGTCAGAAGAACGCTTGTCCACAGCACCTCTGCAGGCCTCCACGCCTTGTTACAGGCGCTTCACCTTGCCCTGGGTTAGATCGACCGGTTTCGGGTCGTATCCATATGACTAAAGGCACATTAATACCTAAGTTCCTTGCCGAAGCTGCGAACTCTTTGGTTTCCCTTTGGATGCTCCATTTAAGGATTATCCTCGCCATATAAATACACTCCCTGGTACGTTATTCAAAACGCACGGCGCAACTCCTAAGAGCAGCGCCTCACTATAGCTGCTAGGTTTCAAGGTCTTTTGACTCCCTGCCAAGGGTTCTTTTCAGCATTCCCTCACGGTACTGTACTCTATCGGACTCGAAACGTATTTAAGGTTGGAAGTTGATGTCTCCCAAATTCCTGCTCAGTTTCCAGTGAACAGTACTCAAGATACTGCCAAAATCCCTCAAGCTTCGCTTACGGGGCTATCACCCTCTACGGCTTTCCATTCCAGGAAAATTTAGCTCGCTTAAGTAGGATAAAAGGCAGTCTTACAACCCCACATCTCCTATATATTATTATACAGGATTCAGTTTGCCTTATGCCGCTTTCTCTCGCCGATACTTACGGCATCTCTATTGATTTCTTTTCCTGCAGGTACTAAGATGTTTCAATTCCCTGCGTTCCCCATCCTTTCGGATCTAATGTGAAGTCACATTCAGAAATCCCTGGTTCAAAAACTACATGCATCTCGCCAGGGCATAATGTAGCTTGTCACATCCTTCATCGGCGTTCGAGCCAAGCTATCCACCTAACAGCGCCTAAAGTGTTTATCCTATGCATGGTTTCATCAACATGAAGCATGTCTTGACCAAAGCTCATTATTGCCAAATAATGAGCCATAATGTGTGATTTGATAAGTATAATAAAAT
>JALTFO010000096.1 GCA_027007005.1 Candidatus Bipolaricaulota bacterium
ATATGATCAGGTGCTTCATTGGTATAATGAGTTACATGCTGAGTATCGGCTACCCATAGACCTGTCGCATCAAGCTCCAGACTCATCGGAAGATTCAATGACTTTCCAAAAGCATGATGAGCAGACATACCGTTAGAAAACGGAGGCTTGAACACCAAGATTCGGTTATTTAGTCGATCAGCTACATAAACGGTGCTATCGCTCGCCACACGAATCCCCTCAGGGTGATTCATTTGACTTAGTCCAGCGCCAGGTGTTCGTGACTGGAAGTTAGGTTGTCCTAGGACCAGATCTGCTTCTTTACTTGGTCTACCTGTGACTGGATCAAAGGGGAAGCGTAGCACACGATTGTTTTCGTTATCCGCGACCCACAAATTACCCCCAGAGTCAAGCGCTACGCCGGCTTTGTCCTCACCATGTCCGGGCGGTGGAGCCAAACATAGGCTTCTGCGATCAGTATGGCTTCCGTATCCTGCGCCTCGATTGCAAGTGTTTCCAGAGAAATCGTCTTGTCCCCAAACACCGTCTGCAACACTGTCAGTCGCGAATGGATCATTAAAAAGGAGAATACGGTTGTTCATAACATCCGGCACATAGAGATTCCCTGAAGAGTCTGCGGCTAGGGTCGCACCGGTACCCGTTTCTAATACACTCATCTGCTCTTCGCGAATACCACACAGTGTCTTAGCACTTGCAAGTGGCACGTCTGGATACATTTGATAGCCACTATCCCCATTACAGGTCGATGTACTGAACCCAGGTTGTCCTAACACAATGTCTGCTCCTCGATCTCCCTGTATTCGGCATGTTGAATGGGGGTAATCCGAATCGGAGGTACACGGTTGTCCAGCATAAGGCCCACTTGGCACATAGCCAAGGTGGCTGAAACCCAAGATGCGGCTGTTACCAAAGTCGAGTACATAAACGCGATTAGGTTGAGTAGAGCGATCTACGTATACCCCACCTGGATTAAATACTCGGTTGTCCACTACTTGATTAGGGGTAATCTGTGAGAAATCGGGTTGACCCAGGACAACATCGGCCCAGCTGTCACCTACCTTTCCTCGTGTCAAGGGGTCGACAACAAACAAAGGTTTGTAGATTTCATACCCTTGAGGAGATGTGTAACGCATCGCCCCCAGTAAGCCTGCCAAGTAGGGGAGATCATCAAGCGAAACGCTGAAGAATCCGTCAACAGTAGTTGTTACTTGGCGGGTCGTTCCTCCGAGCCGAATCTGTAGTGAATGGGGACTACCGGAGATAGTTGAGGTAATACCTGCGGGTGCCGTACCTGTCATGACCTTTTTGCCTAAGTCAACATGGAAAGTAAGTGGTGGTACGGGCACAACACAGTTTACAATGCCATCTGAAACCTGTACGATGTCACCACCTGCGATCAAACGGTCCATCGAGATCGAAAAATTACCCTCAGGGGTAGTAGTCACCGTACGTGTAACTACTTCTTTATTTGCACGAGTTAGCGTAACCGTTAGAACAGTGTTCGGTGAAGTATAGCCCCATACAATCGAGCTAATACCAACCGAGTGCACACTACCAAAGGGAAGACCCCAAGAGGTGTCTCTCCTGATGTTAATAGAAATGTCGGCACAACTGTCAATAGAGGTCGAAGAAGTCGCAGTAATTCCTATTCGCGAAGCACCAGACGCCCTTGCAGCCTTGTGTGGCAAGGACATGAGAAACTTCCAGGGGGAGGAAGTTGGCTTGACATTTCCCCTTAGTGTATGATCACAATTTGCTGAATCATGTTTCTTAATCTCAGCAGCTGCGCGCGCTTCGTATTGGTTGGGGGAAACTGAGTTAAACAAAATAGCTGACATGATTAGCAACAAAGAGACCACGACGATAGCAACAATGCTTCTGCCAAAGAGTGAGCGGTTGCACCAGGAAAACATGTTGTTCACCTCGCCTTCGGTATCCTCGGATTCGCTTTTAAACAGTTAAAACCACTCAGTTTCAAGAGACAAGAACGGACTGCAAGAAGGAGAGATAAAAAATAAAGAGGGTCTCCGAGCAGTACTAACAACAAAACATCAAACAACCACAGCTTGTTCTTTCGTGCCGCGGAAATGCGACTCCTAGCTTGGTAGAAAGTTTGAGCGCCTTCCTCAGTGCAGAAGCAACCCGATAGTTTTTGTCTCAGCTTTGCCATGTGCAAGCCCCGTTCCGCAAGATCGTTGTCAAACATACACTTCAGAACCTCTCACTTGTGCTTCTCAGCCTCTCAGGAAGTTTCCTGAGTTCGCCCTGTTTTCTTCCGCTCACGCCTCTTTGACAAGCCTGCAGGCGGAGGATTTGCCCCAAATCACTATATACCTATACTTACCAGCAAGTTCACCAATCACCCTTTCAATCAGCGCAACGGCAGTTCCCTTACCTTCCATGTACGCTCGTGGATATCTTCTCGTGTCAGCTTCACATATTGCATCATAGTTAATATTATTCCAGATCCGCGCCATTTTGACAAGCCAGAACGGACAACCGAGCTGCACATCTGTACCCCCCAAAGATATCAGAGAAATCGGATGGAGAGAGAGCGATGGAACACCCTAAATTCATTTTCCATTCCCACCCACCCAGAACACCACAAAATCCCTAGTTGGCGTGCGGGAGTGGTACAAGTAATGATGTCCTTTTGGAAAGACCTTTTCCAGATACTCCAAACTTTTAACATCAACAGGGTTTAGCAAGTACATTTTCGGTGCCGGATCGTCTTTGTGGACGAGGTCTCTGATTTTCAACGACGCATTGTTCCAATGAACGTCACCCAGGTTTATCCCCACAGTGCGTGTA
>JALTFO010000097.1 GCA_027007005.1 Candidatus Bipolaricaulota bacterium
CGTCAATTCGTCCAAGCCCGGATAATCGGGAGCATACTTGCGTAAAGATTCTAGCTTGACCCGGCTCTCTGCAACCCGACCCGATTTCAGTAAAGACTTGACCTGGCCATACAGTTTTTCGACCGCCCTCTTCCGCAGTCGGGCGACATCATCGCGCCTATAAATACTGTTCTTGCCCCGCAGTTCGTCCAGTTTGCTGAGACAAACATCAAAGTCGCCCGCATCAAAACTCTCGTGGGCTTCCCTGAGCAAGGCTGCCAACGGCTTCATCTGAGCAACTGTCGCCAGTTCCATCTGGACATCGCGATATTTTGGGTCTTTGCGCTGCAGTTCGTGGAAGGTAGCCTCAGCCTCCTCCCACTCCTCACGCTTTATCTGCGCGCGGCCTTTATTGTACAATTCCTCTAGCTCACGACGCCGCTTCTGACCCGCTTGGACCGCGGCCTCAACTCCTCGTGAATCCGAATAGTCCGGATCCACCTCGCGTATCATAGACCAGATCGCGAGTGACTCCGCGAACCTGTGCTGTTCTGTCAGCTTCGCCGCCTGCTCGTATGCCTCGCCTAGCACCTCTTGCCAATCCTCCAGAGCCGATCGGGTCAGGTAATCAGGAGTCTGACGCCGGATCTCAACCAACTCCTTGAGTGCGCCCACATAGTCGTGCCTCTCTGCCAACTCACGAGCACGACTTTGGCGATCTTGGAACGATATGCGGCTCTTGGCTCGCTTGATAAGTTCCTCGACATTCCGGAACCCCGGCACGTCACGCTGCAAGTCATTAAGAGCTTGCAATGCGGCATCCCATCGCTGCTGCTCTATCAGTTTCATGGCTTCTTTATAATCTTTGTCGGCCGTTAAATATTTCTGTGCTTTACTCTTCAGATCAGCGGCAAAGGCAGAAGCCGTGCCATACCGCTCTTGTGGGTCCTTGCTCAACGCTCGCAGCAAAACCCGGTCAACGCCTGGAGGCAAGTCCTTATTAACACTGCTGGGCGGTTGAGGAGATTGGGCAATTATCTGGGCGATCAAAATGGTGTCTTGACCACTGTAAGGCAACTGACCGGTCAACACCTCATAGACCGTCACGCCCAACGAATATAGATCACTGCGCTCATCCCCGACCTGATCTCCCGCCAGTTGCTCAGGGGTCATATAAGGTAGCGTACCGCCCATCCCGGTAGGAAGCTCAGCGGTCAGCATCGAGGTGGAACCTTCTATGCTTGGTTTGACCTGCGCCAGACCGAAGTCCGTCAGATAGGCCTTGCCATCCTTACCCAGTAGGATATTGCTCGGCTTGACATCCCGATGCACAACCCCCTTACTATGTGCATAGTCTAATGCCTCAGCAATCTGTTCTATGATGCGAATGGTCCTCTCGTTCAGAGGTAGCCCCTGCGCGGCACTCCGCAATCGTTCATCAAGTGTCTCCCCGGCTACATACTGAAAAGTGATGACCGAGACTTCCTTGTTGTCTACTTTCATAGTATGAAAATCGTAGACCGTAACAATATGAGGATGGCTTAGCTTGGCAGCGGCCTTTGCCTCGCCAGCTCCGCCTATCCTCCCGCGTAGGAATACCTTGACCGTTACCTCACGGCCTAATTTGGTATCGTGGCAGAGATACACCTCGGCAAAGCCACCATATCCCAATTGTTCCTTCACCACGTAGCGGCTCTTGACAAGTTTGTCACCGGCTCGGAAACGATACTTGTGTTCGGGGGGATCATTCAGCTGCACAGGCTGCTCAACAGGAGAGCGATCATCTTGTTGCTTCTCTGGGGACATATTTCCTCCTCTAAAAACTGGTCTAGCTCAATGGCTATGAGAATTCTGTAACATCAGGCCATGATACGCGAGGGCGCTTCGAGTGACACAGATCTATCAGTTCGTCGAGACGCCCTCGCCGCTTACAATAAGACACCAATTCTTGAATTTTGCCCGCTTTCGTCTCTGCCGATAGGTCGTCATAATCAACCCCAAGATCAAAACATAGCCTTCTTACTTCCCCTTTGTTAAAATGCTTTTGTATCAAATCACTCAACTCGCTTAACAGGTTTGCCCCTGTTCGCTCTCGGCTGTACGGCCCAACGCGCTGATATATCCAATCAACAATACCTCTCTCATCAGGGTAATTTGGTAAAAGCGCAACAATTCTTTCCCACCACATTTGCGCTTCGGCGGGTTTTTCCTTATATATCCGAACAGCCTTGTTGTACCATATCTGGCAAAGCTTTGCTTTGGCTCTTTTCTCTACGTTACATATATCTGGATAGTTCAACCCATTATCAGTGGCCTCTTTTCGAATGCCTTTCCACAACTCCAACGCGAGGTTATAATCACCTTTGTGAATACTGCTGACAGCGTATAAATAATCACGATCCAAGCGAGCCCGTAAAGTCAGTTCCTGGGCAAGATCAAGCGCTTGCCTGGCCAAATCATCTACCGACGGATCCCGCCAATTTAACCGCACCAATATATTATCCAGCACGACGAAGCTTTCCACAGGCTTATTATCTTGTAACAACGAATCGGCCTGGTCACACAGATTTCTCATTGCCTTTTCTCGCAAGACACTGACATCACCCTGACGATAATCCCTATCCCGGCTTTTCAACTCATCCAAACGATCAACACAAGTGACAAAATCGCCATTATCGAAACTCTCATTGGCCCTCCACCACAACGCTGCCAGCGGGGCCATCTGAGCGATTATCGCCAATTTCGCCTGGACATCACGGTAGCCCGGATTCTCTTGCTGCAATTCACGGAATGTAGCGCCGGCCC
>JALTFO010000098.1 GCA_027007005.1 Candidatus Bipolaricaulota bacterium
ACATCAGGTTTACCTCCTTTCCTACTCTCCTCTCTTGTCTACTGATATTGTACTGTCATACAGGGGCGTGGACAACATAAATCAACAGGCTGTTAACTCCGTCATCCCTCTTCCCGCTTCAGGCATCCCAGGATTCCCTCAACAAGAGGGTGCTTGATCGAACGATTCTTCTTCTTGAACAGTCTAATCAACTACCTTCTCCTCCCTCTTCTTCCGTGGCATGTAGTGCCGATATTATCAAGGCCTCCCTTTGGCGCCACGTCCAGACTAATAACCCGGCCGCGTTATGGGTACTCCATCTAGGGATTGTCTTGGATAACTCCAGCTATCAAGCACGATGGAGCCACACTTGAGTTTAACCGTCTCACCAGAATTTCTAAGGGCTATCCCCCGGGTATAGCTAGTCGGATTGTAAATGCGTCCATAGACTGTCCACGTGCCTCCTGCCTCGACTACCGCGTCAGTCATATTGCTCGGAATAGTCCAACAAGCCTGCTCATCGCAGATTGTAAGTCCTCGTAAGTCCACAGTGGTGGAAGTTGTGTTCAGTAGGGTGAAATACTCATTTGGAATCTCAGCTCTACCAGGTGCGTTGACCAGGAGTCTGTAAATGACCACATCCCGCGGCTGTAACTCATTGCAAAGAAAAGTAGCTCCTTGTTCAACGCTATTCGACCCGTCATGCGGTTCACCAGGGGGCTCAGTTGTCCAGAGTTGCGTTGGAATCTCGCTTTCCATCGCTTCCTCTAGACTTGCATAGCCTGCAAAGCGGGGAATCTTTGACAGAAAGTCGAATCCGGTCTCTTGCTCTACTTCATCCACGCTGGTGAGGTACGAAGCGAGATCAGCACCAGCTGGTACTTCTTGTGGGATTATAAAGGATAGTACACGTACATATGGGACAATGTCGTCTTCGTCAACGACAATCTTGTAAAAAGCATCCGGTATTTCCATTCCAGAAGCTAGCGTGTCGACATCATCATCAAAGATCGGTCCAGTGAAGACCCAGACCTCTGTGAATGCGTTGGCCCAGTCACGAACTGTAGCTTCGAGCTTGGCCCAGATGCCACGGTTCAACGTAGGTGTTTGTGGGCATACGTTGCTCATGTAGAATGTCTCTAACTGAGCTCCTTGGCCATAGCAGTAGTCAATTGTGGCGTTCGGTGCCATGTGCCCACGGTCGTACCCACTATTGGTATAGTCATCATGCGAAACTTGGGCCGCAGTACGTGTATCCGTCCTGAAGCGAGAAGGGCGCTTATCGGACACAGGATTTGATACAGCAAACACGTGGTAACCAACCCACAACGGATCTTCTTTCGTATCTGAGTAGCCTACTACGTATCCAGTATTAACTAGCACTTCATCGGTAGGCCCTACTGGAAGCCCGCCGTACAGCAATGTAGAAAAGACAACAGGCTCGTTGTTAGCGAGCACGCATCCGCCCAGGCTTGCAACGATAAGCGCAAGAAACGCTACTCTCCAAACAAACACTCGCCATCTTAGAGTGCCGTGATTCCCGCTACGTGAATCTTTCATTATTCTCTTTCCTCCTGATCGAGAAACTGAACTATTGCCTTAACGGCTAGGTGACTGTTTAAGAGACCTCGTTTCTTGCCCAACCCTTCCAGGCATTCAATCGAGTGCTTATTCTGATCTTTATAGGCGTACACAGCAGACGCTGTTGGTTCATTTGCTACCTGCTGCATTGCGTTCTGTATCCCATAGCGCACAGTAATGAGGAGGCCTGCATTACTTGGTCTTAGGCTTTCCTCTCCTCCCGCTTCAGGTACTCGATAATCGCCTCGACGACGAGGTAGTTGGTCGAGCAATCCTTCTTATTGGAAAGCTTGATCAACCGTTCGACTGGATGCTCCTCCATCTTCTTCTGCGGGATGTAGATTGACAGTTTGTCGAGAATCTGTTTCTCGGCCATCTATGGTTGCCTCCTGTTGTTTAAGGTGCAGATAGTATACATCATAGAAAGAACAATCCGAAGCATTAAGAATCCCGCCACATATGCGGACACCCTTGCCTGATGGGATATGTGCCGACGTGGTTTCCACATCTTCAATTAATCCCTCCGGGTTGGACTCCCGCCCTTTGAAACTAAGCGTGCAGTACCTGCCGCTAGCTTCGATCGATGAAGTCGTCCAGGAGGACGATCTCGATCCCTTCCTCGACCTTCTTGAGCTGCATGTCGTTGGTGATGAATCCGCTCGCCCCGGATTGCAGCGCTGCTGCTAACTGCAGCGCATCCGGCGTCTTGATACCGTATTTCGCCCGCAGGTCGGAGGCGATATCAGCAGTCTCGTTACCCACCTCTTTGATGATCAGGTTTGGGTATGTCAGCAACAGATCCTGGTAGTCACGCGCCGCTATCACCTTCCCGGATCGCTTCGGATGAACGAGAATCTCCATCAGCGTGATCACCGACGTCACCCCAAGGATCTCCCCAGACTCCAATGCTTGGAATACCGGGCGGGTGAGCGGCGAGTAGGTGGGATGATCCTCAAGGTAGTAGATGAAGACCATCGTGTCGATCCCGACCCGTTTGTGCCGAGCAAGGAACCCGATCAGGTCCTTTCTGCCCAAGAGTCCCTCTCCTCCTTCAGGTAGTCGGCCGGCTCGATCCCTCGCCAGACCTCCTTGTGCAGGCCACGCATATGGTCGGCGTAGCTCCGCGGCTGCAGGCGCAACACTGCCCTGTCGCCTTCGACGCTGATCAGGAGCCTATCTCCCGGCCGCAGACCGAGCTCCTCTCTC
>JALTFO010000099.1:0-2262 GCA_027007005.1 Candidatus Bipolaricaulota bacterium
CCCCCTATACCAACAACCCTTAGCTTGCAGATGGACTTCGAGCCCATCCGCAAGCTCACGAATTCATCCCCGCCTACAAGGCGGGGCACTCTTCGTGGTTCTCGTAGAGCGAGGGTTTGCCCCGAGAAGGGGGACGTCCATTGTTGGCAGTGCTAGATGGATCAGCACCATTACGGAAGGCAGTGTTGAAACACTTTCCTGATGCACGTATCCAGCGCTGTCAGGTGCACAAGGAGCGGAATCTGAAGAAGTACCTTGCGCGACGAGACTGGCCGGAGTTAGAGGGATATTTCAGTCGGCTGCGGAAGGTGGAAGGAGGCCAGGCAGCGTTGGAAGTCCTCCTAGAGTTAGATAGGTTTCTGGAGCACAAGAACAAAGCAGCACGCGAGAGCCTACATGAAGCGGGGTTGGACTTAATTCGTGTACATTTGTTAGACACACCAGCGACCCTGCACGTAAGTTTCTTGAGCACGAATATGATTGAGAACACATTTAGGAACTTCCGGTACGAAAGTGGGAGAGTGAACCGCTGGCGTACTGAGACGGATCAAGCAATGCCTGTCTGCGTGCGGGCACAGCACAGGCAGGCGCTGGCTAGCAACAGGGTTACACGGCGGAGGAAGGATACCATCGTCTGTCCCATTACAGGGACTTGTCGGTGCTCGTTGATCATTTAGCGATTAGAGAGGATGAGAAGAGCCTGAAGGCACTGCAGGAGAAACTGCCGGACTGGCTTCAGGGTGCAGGTCAGTTAGTAGAGGATACTTATGATGAACAAATAGTGAGGACTGCTATGTCCCGCGCTTCATGCGCACCAGTGTTGACAGGACAGGCAGCTTAGTGGTAGGATCGAATACGTGATCAACGGAGGCCATCTGAACGTTAGGTTTAACAATTAACTGGACATCCCCTCTGCTGGTCCTCGTCCAAGCTATAGTTGTAGACAGCTACACATGCATCGAGGATCGGATCAAGCTGTTCGCACCCTGCTCCTTCCAGATAGAGCCGGACGAAATTGCCTACCTCCGCGGGGGCATAGACCTGCATTCTGTCCAGGTCACTCTTGAGATCATTGAGCGTGATCACAAGCTTCTTCTGCGTGTCAAATGGGTAGTAGTACTTACGCAGCGTGCGCTTGATCTGGGAATCAGTGGCTATCCACTTAGCGATGGCTTGGCACGAATATTTGCATGACGTACGGTAACAACGGTAATTAAGATGTGGTTTTCTAAAGTGGCAATAAACATTGAGCGCGAAACCCTGGAGCGATTGGATCGTCTTGTTAAAGACAAAGTATTCCCGAGCCGGAGCCGGGCAATTCAAGAAGCCATACAAGAAAAACTTGCGCGCTTGGAGCGAACACGCCTTGCGGAAGAATGCTCCAAACTGAACCCAATTGCTGAGCAGGCATTGGCTGAAGAGGGTCTGTCCGACGCGCTGCAGCGATATCCAAGCTGAGCGATGGGCTAAACGAGATCATTGATTGATATCCTTGTAATGCTGGAGCCTGCCTCCGTGATTTGCAAGGATAGCTCGTCATAGGCCAGGAGGCATCCCGAATCTCCGCGCGCTGCCTGCGAGTTTATCTTTCTTGACATATGACAACCTGCAGTGGACAATTAAGTGGGAAAATAAACATGAGGTCCATTTGTGGTTTAACTTCCAAATGATACGTAAACCATGGGTAACCAAAACAGTAGCAAGATAAACCAATTGCTAAAAGAGTGGCCCGGGGGGACAGTACTTACCAGAGCCAAACTCGATGAGCTGGCGATCTCCCGACAATTAGCCACCAAGTATGTGCTTCACAATTGGATCATGCGGATAGGAGCGGGGGCATTTGCACGATCCGGCGATCAAGTCGATTGGCGTGGAGGGCTCTACGCCCTGCAGACCCAGCTCGGCTTGAGCGTGCACGTTGGAGCACGTACCGCATTGGAGTTACAGGGGCGTTCACACTTTGTCTCTCTTGGACAACAGGAGAAAGTCATCCTGATAAGCGACCGCCCGGAACGATTCCCAGCATGGTTCCAAAACCACCCCTGGAAAGTCGAGTTAGAACACCATTCTCTATCTCTGTTCAAACGCGTTCCAGCAGCGGCGTCCCGCAAGCTAGATTGCGGCGGATTCGAAATCATCGTGTCGAGCCCAGAGCGGGCGATCATGGAGCAGATGAGACTCGTCAGGACGAATGACGATGTCGAACAGGCGCATCAACTGATGGAAGGGCTGACCACCCTCCGTCCAAGCGTAGTCCAGGAC
>JALTFO010000099.1:2272-2757 GCA_027007005.1 Candidatus Bipolaricaulota bacterium
ATCTTGCACAAGTCGATCTCGGTAAGGGAAGACGCCAACTCTACAAAGGAGGACGGCTCAACCTGAAATACCAGATAACCGTGCCCCTACAGGAGAAGTTGCCAAGTGTTTGACCGTCGTTATGATTCCCAAATCGGGCTACTGATTCGCTGCCTCCCTGAGATGGATCGAGCAAAACACGAAACAGCTCTCGAGCGGTTGATCAAAGTTTTAACGAAGTAAAAAGCGGAAATTAGTCTGCCGTTGTGTTCCTGTGAGCCGGAGAAATCTCAGCGTGTGCTTTTCCCCTTCCCGCCCAATCATCCTTGCAATTATGGAGCCTGCCTCCGTGATTTGCAAGGATAGCTCGTCAGAAGCCACGGGCGTTGTACTCTTTTGCTATCTCCCCCACTCCTCTCCTAACAGCTCCGCCTGTTGCACGACTGTCTGGGTCGCTTGGGCCTGCTTGTCCGGTGGGTATCCGTACTTGCGCAAGGTCCGCTTGA
>JALTFO010000100.1 GCA_027007005.1 Candidatus Bipolaricaulota bacterium
AGCATCATCCTCGAAGCCGACTATATCCTTCCTGAAGTAGAAGAGCAGCTGACTGCCGATGATTTCTACTTTCTCCCTCACAGGAAGATATATCAAACGATGTGCTCATTGTTTGACCTCGGAGGAGCTGTGGACATTGTATCGTTGTCTAATCGTCTTGAGGAGGTGGGATCACTACAAGAAGTAGGCGGACGCAAGTATCTGAATGAGCTTATGGATAGTGTGGTTACAACATCATCCACACAGCATTACTGTGAGATCATTAAGAAGAAAGCCAGTCTAAGGGCGATTATCGAGGCCGGTGCGAAGATCGAGGAGATTGGATACTCGGAGGACGGCGACGTTGAGACGGCCAAGGACGAGGCTTTATCCGCAGTGATGAAGGCTATTGAGGACAACGATAGTAGTGAAATCAAGCAGATATCTGAGCTTGTTGACCCGTTTATGTCTCGTTTAGAGGAGATGAGGAGGACGGGAAACATAGGGTTGACGTGTGGATATCCGTCTCTTGACGCTCATGCATGGGGATTCAACGGGAAGCTCACCATTATAGCTGGTGCGTCCTCGATGGGGAAGTCAGTGTTGATGATGAACATGGCTAGGCGCATGGCCGAGAAAGGAATACCAGTTGGATTCCTCTCGATGGAGATGTCTGATGATGCTGTTGTTATGCGGATAGCACAGGCCAAATCCAAGATGACGAGGGACGAGATACTGCTGGGGCCTATTGATAGGGCAAGAGCGGCTGCGTCAAGGGTTGCGGTTCTACCGCTTTTCGTGGTGTCCATGGGGCCATCGTCGATGACCTCCGTGATGAGGCAGATGAGGCAGCTGGTTATGCAGCATCATGTCAAGGCTATATTTGTCGACTACCTACAGTTGATGGATCACCAGCCTCTAGCACGAAACAAGAATGAGGAAGTAGGATACATCGCCAAGATGTTGAAGAAGTTCTCATTTGAGTATGATGTAGCTATATTCACTGGCTCACAGTTGAATAGAAAGGTGTATGAAGCTGATGCCAAGCCGGAGCTGTGGATGTTAAGAGATTCTGGCAACATTGAGAATCATTCCGACATCATACTGGGGATTTGGAGGCCAGAATACACTGACCACGATATGATCGGCGGGGAGATGGAGGTGACATTTCTAAAGCTCAGAGAGGGAGCACAATACTCTCACGAGGGGCTGCTGTATTATCCTCATCAGCAGAGAATAGATGAAAACTTATCAGAACGACCGCCGGTTTAGGTTGACATTTGTTAAACAATGTCGTATACTATAAGTAGAGGAGTGATATAATGGACAATGATAAGACGCAGCTACTGGATGGGACAATTAGCGATGCATGGGATGGCCTCAAGGCTACGCTAGACTTCTACAATGAAGAGGTTGCTGAAGACGACATCCCTCGCAAGCTTACGCTGAACCCGCGTGTTGTTGTTGGGGGGCTACTGGGAGTAAGTGAGCTTGTCGTCAAGATGGTCACTGACGCTCTCCAGGAGGAAATGGACAAGATCTCCGCAGCTAACCCAGAAGAGGCTCACGGATTCTACGGGTTCTTCGATGCTGCCAACAAGATCTGCGAGCACATAGACGATTACCCAATCAAGGGAGATACAGATACGATTAGGGATGCTGTTGTGATCATGGCTCTGTCAATGGCCGCTACGTACTATGGCTACATACAGGGGCATGGGGACGCGCTAGTGGCAATGGAGCCGAAGAACCGGAAGGAACGCAGGCATGGAGTAGTTGTCCCTAAGAAGGATATCGTAACTCCCTAATGAATAAATACCATGTAAACAGTACGGTAATCGGCAATGTTAAGTATGACAGCAAGGCCGAACGCAACCAACACCTGATCTTGCAGCAGCGTGAACGAGAGGGCAAGATTCAGGCGCTCCACTTTCACGGGATTGCATTTGCACTCGGAGTGAGCGACAAGGGGAGAGCTATCAGGTATACGCCTGACTTCACCTACATTGAAGACGGGCAGCTGGTGGCTTGCGAAGTAAAGGGGTATCGAGTGAGGGACTGGCCTGTAAGGGCTGCTTTCTTTGCCCGTGAGTACCCTGAGTGGAAACTAATAGTAGTGGAGGTATGAGATGAAAGCACTAGGTATAGTTGCATTGATTGTAATTGGATTGATTGTAGTTGGTTGTACTTCAACTACGAGTAATCCTACTTTGGCTGTTACTGTTACACCAGGGCATGGCCGACCGCCTTTCGATGTCACCATTACTGCTCGTTGCAGTGTGGATGGCGGAACGTATGCCCTGTCCATCAATGGAGCAGCTGCGATAGAGTCTGATAGTGGGGTCTTCACAGAGACAGTAAAGTCTGCTCCGTGGAATTACACTGTAACATGGGAGAAGCACGGATCTACAGCATCGTACAGCGGGTCTGTTGTAGTGGAGAACAAACCTCCGATCATTCGCAAGCCGTGGATTAACGTTGGATGGAGCGTATCTCCGTACACGCCGGTGACTATTGATATGAGGTACAGCGCAGAGCTAAAAACAGGGATCAATGACCCTGACGGTGATACGTGGACCGTTGATAGCGTTGTCATTAAGTGCGATAACAAGAGAAAGAACGACACATTGTTCTTCCCCACTATGTTTACGGTAGAGAAGTTCCATGTAGATTCAGGGAATGGTTGCAGCACGCACGACATATACCCTGCGGCTGTATGGTTCCCGGCATACACGGCAACCAAGTATACCTCAAGCCCAAGATTG
>JALTFO010000101.1:0-612 GCA_027007005.1 Candidatus Bipolaricaulota bacterium
CAATCATATTGCCCTTGACAATCAGGTATTCTTGAGGAGAATAGGCAGGCACCTTGGCAGCATCAACGCGAAGGTACTAGAGAACACTAAGATCCCTACGGAGACCAATGATTAGGAAGTGATAAGCGCCAAGGCAACATGGATTCTCAAGCAAGAGATGGTTGATGAGGATGAAGAGTTCTTGGAGCTAGTCATTCAAGGATTTGCTAATGTTATTATAGTGGTTAGGGAAGCGGCCCATGTCCAAGTTACTTCCATCCGGGATCTACAGGTCAATACGAAAATGCTAAGAGACTACTGCGAGCAAGACATTCTCGGACACCTGAACATGCGCGCTAGCCTTTATGATCTCAACAGGATGTTTCGATATAAAAAAGATATATACAATATCTTAATATAATGAAGGTATAAATATGGATGCAATATTGGTTGATTTCGTAAAAGGTAATATGGGCGGCAATGAAATACTTTTGTTGAATGGAGATCAGATACCAAGCCATAGGGAAATTGAGGTATCGTTGTTAGCTCTTCGCGCTCCGAATATTCGAGGACATGAGGCTGGTTTATTTTATAAATCAAAAACTAATGATAAGATAATCGTAAAGATTGTTA
>JALTFO010000101.1:622-2711 GCA_027007005.1 Candidatus Bipolaricaulota bacterium
CATTAGTAGTTGCGGGGGCTTAACTCAAGTATTTGGCAAAGCATTTATTGAAACAGATTTTATACAGCTACCTGATCTAGAAGATAGCCGCCAACCTGCACTAGTCTCTCTTGAGACAGATGCGGGAATCGTTTCACTCCGTATATATCAGCATAATCATAGTTGTGAGAAGGTAGTAACAAATATGGCGCCATTCCTTGCAGAAGGCTATGACTTAGGTGTTAGCCAGATCAGGCTGAGAAATATTAAGGCTATGAAGATAGGTGCATTTTTAGTTGTTAATGGTTACGACCTGTTGAAGCAATACCCTAATATTAATCTTGAAAGAATGGATGTGGTAACCCTTGAGATCCTTGAAAGAATAGAAAGAGATTTCTCTGTAAAGGGATACCCAGTCGGAAGGACTGGTGGATTTGCCATATACGACCTAAATCCAACGCGCAATACTAGCGGACGTGTCATTTTCCCACATGATATATCTGCCGGACACATTGAACCCACCTGTGGGACCGGAACCGTGGCCGTTGGTATCGCTATGGTAGCAAGTGGAGAAATCGGAGGTGACGACAATAAGATAAAACTTTCTTTTGAGTCAGGAGGGAGCCCTTCAAGCATAGGCGGACCGGATGTAACGCAACTGCAGTTGAAGGTTGAAAGTGGAAAAGTGGTAGAGGCACATTTCAGCCATAGCCTAGTTGAGATTTTGGCTACTGGTCAATTATGGATTTAAAGGCGATAGTGCTACCTTTCGCGTCAAAGACTTTGTGCTGCAGGGACACATTCTCCTTACCAGGACAAGCTTATTGTGAATGGACTGCGAGGGATCTTAGAGCGCACGCGTGATTGCTTTATAAATAGGAAAGGGAAGAATTATCAAGCTTTGTGCCGAAAATGAAATTGTGGAGGGAGAAAGAAACGATGGCTTTTGATCTTGCTATTTTGAACGCGAAAGTATACACCCTCGATTCTCAGAATGGTTTTGTGGAGGCGTTAGGGATCACAGGGAATAAGATTCGGTTTCTGGGGAAAAATAAGGAAATGGAGAGGCTAGTGGATAGCAAAACCAGTCTCATCGATGCCAAGGGAAAGGTGGTTTTGCCTGGGTTCATCGATGCGCACACACACTTTGCTTACATGGGCATCAGGGAAGGGTACCTGGACCTATCCGATACGACATCGAAGCACGAGGCCCTGTCCAAGGTCAAGGGGTTTTCCCTCAATAAGGCAGATGGAGAATGGGTCATCGGCTCGGGATGGGATGAGAGCCACTGGAGCGATAGCACCGAGTACATGACAAGGGAGGAGCTTGACGCAGTCGCGCCGAACAATCCTGTCCTCCTGCGCCGGGTGGACGGACATTTGGATTGCGTCAACACGCGGGCGCTGCAGATCCTCAACCTCCCAGAGGACACGGTCGGTTACGAGATGATCGACGGCAAAGCGACCGGGGTGTTGAAGGAGGACGCTGTCGAATTGGCTGCCAAGATCCTAGAGCCGAGCGTCGATGAATTCTCCGCTGGGATCACGACCGCAACGAGCATAGCGCATCGCCTCGGCGTTACATCGATCCAGGACGCTCAGGTGGATGGGAGGATGCTGAAGGCATACCGATCGCTCAATCGTGCGGGAAAACTGAAGATCAGGGCGAGCCTGATGCCGACAACGGAATACCTGGACGAGCTGGTCACACTTGGCCTCGGGGCGAGGTTCGGAGACGACAGGCTCCAACTGGGGGCGCTGAAGGTATTCTCCGATGGCTCCATCGGCGCGGGGACAGCCGCGATCAGTGAGCCTTATTTGGATAATCCAGATGAGCTTGGCTTGTTCATGTGGCAGAGGGAAGAACTGGAAGAGATCGTGATCAAGGCGCACGAGAACGACATCCAGCTGGCGATCCACGCCATTGGAGATCGAGCTATAGATCTCGTGCTGGACTGCTTGGAGAAGGCCAATTCGCAGAAGAAGAAGGACCTTCGCCACCGCATCGAGCACGCGGAGATGCTGTCCATAAAGCAGATCACGAGAATGAAGGAGATGAATATCATCGCCTCGATGCAGCCAAACTTTGTTGGCCAGTGGGGCCTTCCAG
>JALTFO010000102.1 GCA_027007005.1 Candidatus Bipolaricaulota bacterium
GGGTAGGGACTACGATTGGTTCAGATGCATGTAACTTAACGTGAATCTCTCGTGCCTCTTCATGCAATGAGCCCACATCGGCTGCATTGCCGATCATACCCGATGAGAGGAGGTAGCCATATGCCCATTCACGCAGTTTCCCGGGTGAGGATGCACTAGAAATGCCCCTCTGCCCGTTGACGTAGAGGGTAATCTCCTGTTCAACCACAAGGGAGTCCTCAACTGCCCGTGCCTGTCCGCCAGAGATGCGGTATACCGATCGCTTTGTTATCTTCTCCATGGTATGAAGGGTGGCCGCAAGGAGAACCCTGCGGCCACATGCATGCCTCCTAAGCCTTCTTCTCGCCTCGTAGGTACACGACCCAATACAGAGTAGCCACGAAGAACGCGCCACCGATGATGTTTCCCAGCGTGACCGGGATCAGGTTCATCACCATCCCTCCAATTGTCAGATGAGACAGCTTGTCAGCGAGGCCCGCTGTTGTAACGATCGCCGTCTGCCCCTTCATTACCAGGCCCATGGGAATAAAGAACATGTTGGCGACACTATGCTCAAATCCGCTGGCAACGAAGGCCATGATCGGGAAGAAGATTGCCCACACTTTTCCGATCACTGTGCGCGCCGACACGGCCATCCACACAGCGAGGCAGACGAGCCAGTTACACATGATGCCGCGAGCGAACGCCTGCAGGAATGTTAGATTTACCTTGCCATTTGCGATCGCCAGTGCCTTGGCACCCACGAGTCCGCCATCCGTCTTCCATAGGCCACTCCAATACATCAGGAGCACAAGTAGGAGCGAACCTACGAGGTTGGCGAAGTAAACGATCGTCCAGTTTCGCAGCAGCCTATTCACGCTTACCTGGCGGTCGAGGACAGCAAGGAAGATGAGGTTGTTTCCGGTGAATAGCTCGGCCCCAGCGATGACAACTAACATCAGGCCTACACTGAAGACCGCTCCGCCGATTAGTTTGGCCATCCCCACACCGAGGAAGCCAGCCATGTCATGCGTTACCATGATCGCCAGCTCTGCACCAAAACCAATGTACACCCCCGCGAAAATACCGAGGATAGTCAGTTTCAGTGCGCTTGCCTGCGTTTTTGCAACACACACCGTCCGCGTCAGACTATCAGCAACCGTTGCGGGATTCTTGCACCCGATTTCCATTAATGAGACCTCCTTACAGATTCGTTTGTGCTACGCCTTCTCGATCTGACAGGCAGCAACCTTGAGCTCTGGGATCTTCGCCTTCGGATCCAGGGCGTCATTGGTGAGCCTGTTTGCTGCTGCCTCGGCGAAGTGGAACGGCACGAACACCGATCCTTCCGCCACCCTTTCCGTCACCTTGGCAAACGTTTCGATCTCACCCCTACGAGTGCGAACCTTTACTCGGCCCTGGTCTGTAAGGCCAAGGCGCGCGGCATCGCTTGGATGGATCTCCGCATACCCCTCGCTGACAAACGCGTTTAGCGCCTCTGCCCGGCGGCTCATCGTTCCTGTGTGGTAATGGAACAGAATTCGGCCGGTGGAGAGGATGAACGGGTACTCATCGCTTGGAAGCTCCGCCGGCTCGATGAAATCGACCGGATGGAACTTGCCCAACCCGCGGCTGAATTTCCCCTTGTGGAGATACATCGTGCCGGGGTGATCGTCGCTTGTGCATGGCCATTGCAGGCCATCTGGCACGAGGCGGTGATGGTGGATTCCTCCGTATATTGGCGTTACGGAGGCGATTTCATCCATGATCTGGGCAGCGTTATCGTAGTGCATGTGATAGCCGAATAGCTCGGCAAGCTTACACACGATCTCCCAGTCGGGTAGCGCCTCTCCCGGTGAATCGACTACCTTGCGCAATAACAACACACGTCGCTCGGTGTTGGTAAACGTTCCCTCCGTCTCGGCGAACGACCCTGCAGGAAGAACGACATCAGCAAGCTGCGCGGTCTCGCTAAGGAAGATGTCGCTCACAACGAGGAACTCGAGGTTTCGGAGCGCCTCCTCCACGTGGTTCAGATTCGGGTCGGAGACCATCGGGTTCTCACCCATGACGATCATCCCCTTCACCTTACCTTCCGCTGCAGCATGCATCATCTCGACGATGGTGAGGCCAACCTTGGGTGAAAGCTTTGCGCCCCAAATCTCCTCAAACTTTGCCTGCACCGCTGGGTCTGCCACTTTCTGGTAGCCTGAATACACATTCGGCAGTCCACCTAGATCGCACGCTCCCTGCACGTTGTTCTGCCCACGCAGTGGATTGACACCGGTCGATGCTTTGCCGACATTTCCAGTGAGCATCGCTAGGTTGGCCGTGGAGAGAACATTGTCCGTCCCGGTCGTATGCTGGGTAATTCCCATCGAGTAGATGAGAGACGAGGCTCCCGCACTGGCATAGATCCGCGCTGCCTCTCGCAGTTTGTCTGCTGGGATCCCGCTTATCTCCTCCACCTTCTCCGGCGTATACTGCTCAATGACCCTCTTGAAGTCGTCGAATCCTTCGGTGCGTTCGTTGATGAATTCCTCGTCTTGCAATCCTTCGCTTAAGATGACGTTCATCATCCCGTTCATCCACGCGACGTCCGTCCCGTTTCGCTGGCGGAGCCAGAGGGTGGCATCCTTTACCAGGTCAATCCTCCGCGGATCGACGACGATCAACTTTGCACCGTGTTGGTGGACTGCCTTGCGGATGAGGGCGGCGATCACCGGGTGCGTCTCGGTGGTGTTGGAGCCTGTGACAAGAATGCACTTCGCATACTCCAGCTCGGCGATAGAGTTAGTCATCGCGCCGGAGCCGAACGCCGCTGCTAATCCAGCCACGGTAGAGGCGTGACAGAGACGAGCGCAGTGATCAACATTGTTTGTTCCCACCGCAGCGCGGATGAACTTCTGAAATAGGTAGTTCTCCTCGTTCGTGCACTTGGCGGAGGCCAATCCCACAATTGCGTCGGCACCGTGCTCCTGTTTGATCTTGAGGAGAGCATTCTGCACTACAGAAAGGGCTTCATCCCACGTCGCCGGTTCGAGCTTTCCATTGCGCCTGATGAGCGGCGTGGTCAAGCGATCAAACTTGTCGATGTACGTGTGCCCAAACCGACCCTTTATGCATGTTGAACCATAGTTAGGTACAGCTTCCGCCCCCCGAACCTTGATGACCTTATTGTCCTTCACCCACATCTCAAGCTGACAGCCAACGCCGCAATAGGAGCATGTGGTCTGGATCTTCTTCACATCCCACGCTCGCGGTGGACGCTCGGGGAGCTTCTCGATGATCGCGCCGGTCGGGCAGAGCTGCACACACTCGCCGCAGCCGTCGCACTCAGACTCACCCCACACGCCAAGGCCGGCAGTGACGATCGTCTCCAGGCCACGGAAGGCGAAGCTAAGCACGCCCTTTCCTTGTACCTCCTCGCACCCCTTGATGCAGCGGGCGCAGACGATGCACTTGGAAGGGTCGTAGGCGAGAACTGGAGAGGAGGTGTCCGGCTCTGGCAGGATCCTCTCCCGTGCGGCAAACCTCCGGCTGCGATTGTCCAACCCGTAGCGGTAAGCGAGGTCCTGCAGCTCGCAGTTTCCCGCCGATTCACAGGTCATGCAGTCGCAGTTGTGCTCGGAGAGAAGAAGATCGATCAGCATCCGCCGCATCGATTCCAGCTCCTCATCGAACGCCGTCACGTCCAATCCGTCGGTTACCTCCACCGTGCACGCCGGGACCATCCCCGGTTGACCAGCGATCTTCACTACACACAGGCGGCAGGCGCCGGTGACGCTCACCTTGGGGTGGTAACACAAGCCCGGGATATCGAACCCGTTGTCGCGTGCCACCTGCAGGAGATTTGCTCCCGCGGGAGCCTTTACTTCTACATTGTCGATCTTGATACTAACTAGATCTGGCATATTGCTCTCCTTACTGTATCACTGCGCGGTTTGTTCAGTAGTTGTGCGAATTCGCGCACGAAACTCTGTACCGAAGTTTCGAAGCGCGCTCTCTATCGGTAAGATTGGCGATTGCCCCAGCGGGCAGAACGACGTGTCGCGCATGATCGCCGCCACCTCAACGAGAAGGTCTAGATCATCGCTCGTCCCAGTTCCCAGCGAGATGCGATCGATGAACTCTACGAGCCTCTGCGTTCCCACCCGACATGGGGCACACTGGCCGCACGACTCGTGGCGGAAGAAATGAAGGATCCCACGCAGCAGTTCAACGATCGATGTGTCTTCGTCGAGGACGAGGATTGCTCCTGAACCAAGGACTGCGGCGTACTCCTGCAGGCTGTCGAAATCCATGGAGAGGTCAAGACCGTCCTCAGCAACGAACGCTCCGGCGGCCCCTCCGATCAATGCCGCCTTGAATCGCTTCCCTCCGCGCATCCCTCCGCCGTACTTATAGATGATCTCCCGCAGCGGGGTTCCCATTTCCGTCTCGATCAGGCCAGGCGTTGCCACATGTCCGAGAATCGTGTACACCTTGGTCCCCGGGCAGGTCTTCGTCCCCAATGTACGGAACCACTCGGCTCCACGAGCGACGATGGGAGCCACGTTGGCCAGTGTCTCGACGTTGTTTACAACCGTCGGTTTTCCATGCAGCCCGACTATCCCAGGGAACGGCGGCTTCAACCGCGGGAAGCCACGCTTCCCCTCGCTAGACTCGATCAACGCTGTCTCCTCCCCACAGACGTAAGCCCCTGCCCCTTTCTTGATTGAGATATCAAAGGAAATATCTGAGCCGAGAATGTGTTTCCCAAGAAGGTTTTCTGCGTAGGCTTGATCGATCGCACTCTGCATTCGCTCGATGGAGAGAGCATATTCACCGCGGATGTAAACGATCCCGTGATGTGCTCCGATTGCATAGCCGGCGAGGATCATTCCTTCGATCAGTCGATGTGGATCACCCTCCAGGATCAGCCTGTCCTTGAACGTACCAGGTTCTCCCTCATCGGCGTTGCAGACAACGTACTTCTCGGGGCCGGGAGCGGTGAACGACCACTTCTTCCCCGTGGGAAACCCAGCGCCGCCACGCCCGCGCAGACCGGAGTCGCTCACAATCTGCACCACATCCTGTGGAGAAAGTTTCTCCTCGATTACCTTTGCAATGCCTTGATACGCTCCGGCTGCAATCGCCTCGTCGAGACTCTCTGGGTCGATTCGACCGCAGTTCTGCAGCACGACACGAGGTTGCTCGTGGGTCAGCCCGACTGCTCCCAGCCTGATTGGTTCAACCGTTGGTAATGAAACCGTAAGGCGTTGCACGACGCGTCCCTTGAGCAAGTGCTCTTGCACGATCTCTGCCACATCGTTACTGGTCACGCCGGCGTACATGGTTCTGTCGGGGTAGACTGCAATTACGACCCCTTGCCCAATTATCCCCAGACTCCCCGTCTCCAACACCCGAACCTCGTCAGTCAGTCCGGCATCGGCGATGGCTTCAATGAGATCTTGTTCAACCTTTCTTGCACCGGCAAGGAGGGAATCAGCATCAATGCCGACTAACACATGGCTTCTAACTAGCTTCATCTTCCCTCCTTATCTTCTCAATGACTGCCTCAATCCCCTCAGGTGCTAGGTTTCCGTAGACCTCATCGTCAATCATCATTGCTGGGGCCACACCACATACGCCCAGGCAGCTTGTCGTCTCCAGGGTGAATAAGCCATCGGTGGTCGTTTCACCAACGGCTATCCCTAGCACGTCAATCAGTTTCTGAAGGACAGTGGTTGCTCCAAGAAGCTGGCATGGCGGAGAAGCGCATATGCGAATGATGTGTCTACCTCGTGGGGCAAAGCTAAACATCGAGTAGAAGCTTGCTGTGCCCCTAACATCGGAGAGCGCCAATCCCAAATAGGAGGCAACTGCTGCCATAGCGTCATCGCTCAGGTAGTGTTGCGGATTTTGATCCTGCAGATCATGTAGCATCTCCAATAGATGCTCACGCGCAGGCGGATACCTTCCAAGTAGTCTCTGCACATTAACCTCCTCGATCGCTTTTGCGCTTCACAGAGCCCCGCTTTCCAGTTTAACGGCTCCGAACGGGCAGACCTCAAGGCATGTTCCGCAACGGACACAGGCCTCCTCGTTGATTACATACGGTGGCTTTCCTGGTTCACCGGTGATCGCGCCAGCGGGGCAATTACTGGCACAGATGCCACAGGCGCGGCATGTATCCTCATCGATGCGATAGGTGATGAGATCGGTACATACCTTGGCGCGACATTTCTTCTCTTCAATATGTTCACGGTACTCCTCTCGGAAGTACTTTAGCGTCGATAGGACTGGGTTCGGGGCCGTCTTTCCCAGGCCGCAGAACGAGGTCTCGATTATCATCTCTCCCAAATGTTCCAGTAAATCGAGATCGGCCATCGTGCCATTACCGCTGGTGATACGTTTGAGGATATCTAGCATCCGCTTAAGGCCGACACGGCACGGCACACACTGCCCACACGACTCATCGCTCGTGAACTCGAGGAAGAACTTGGCGATGTTCACCATGCAGTTGTCCTCGTCCATAACTATCATCCCGCCCGAGCCCATGATGGCCCCCAGTTCCTTCAAGGACTCGTAGTCGATCGGGGTATCAAGAAATTCTTCTGGGATGCAGCCGCCGGACGGGCCACCTGTCTGCACTGCCTTGAATCTCTTGCCATTTGGAACTCCCCCGCCGATGTCGAATATCAACTCACGCAGTGTCATTCCCATAGGAATTTCCACAAGGCCGGTGTTCTTTACTTTTCCGGATAGGGCGAAGACCTTTGTGCCTGGACTGGTCTCAGTTCCGATCGAACGGAACCAATCGGCTCCATTGAGGATAATGTGGCGGATGTTTCCCCATGTCTCTACATTGTTTATCAGCGTGGGCATTCCAAATAAGCCACGCACTGCCGGATAGGGAGGGCGCACACGCGCTATTCCGCGTTCCCCTTCGATGGAGGCGATGAGAGCAGTCTCTTCGCCGCAAACAAACGCGCCTGCACCCATCCGCACCTCGATATCGAATGAAAATCCTGTCTCAAGAATGTCCTCCCCGAGAAGGCCAGCCTTTCGCGCTGCGGAAAGCGCAATCTGTAGTCGCTTGATCGCCAGTGGGTACTCGGCGCGGATGTACATGTAGCCGCGAGTTGCTCCGACAGCGTATGCAGCAATTGCCATCCCCTCAATCACCGCATGGGGATCTCCTTCAAGCAGGGAACGATCCATAAACGCACCGGGGTCTCCTTCATCACCGTTGCAGACCACGTACTTTGTCTCCCCACTAGCACTTGCTACGAACTGCCACTTCCTTCCCGAGGGGAAGCCTGCGCCTCCGCGCCCCCGCAGGCCGGAGTCGGTGACTACCTTGATCACTTCATCCGGTGTCATCTGTGTGAGTGCCTTGCCCAGAGCTTCGTACCCATCTGCGGCTATGTACTCTTCGATATTCTCTGGATCGATTCGCCCGCAGTTCTTGAGAACAACCTTTACCTGCTTTTCAAAGAATGGGATCTGCTTCTTGCCCTCCACGACCCGGCGAGCCTCAGGGTCCTCCCATAGCAATCGCTTGACCGGACGACCCTTCAGGAAGTGTTCCTGTACGATCTCAGAAGCGTCCTCAGGCTTCACCTGGATGTAGAATGCCCCATCTGGGTAGACGAGCATCACCGGCCCGAGTTCACACGGTCCCATACATCCAGTTTCCACGACGCGTATCTCGTTGGACAGGCCGCTCTTCTCAATTTCGCGACGGAGAGCATCGCGCACCGCGGCGCTGTGTGAGGAGACGCACGCTGCGCCGGAACAGACGAGGACATCCAACCTTCTTGTCATTCGTTTCTCACTTCGATCGCGTATTCGGAAACGGGATTCCCATTTACGATGTGCTCGGCAACCACACGGCGCGCTTTCTCTGCTGTCATGTCGCCGTACACCACCACCGTACCGTCGGCTTGCCGCACTTCTACGACGGGTTCCGAGGAGGAGAGGCCACGTTCTCCGGTCTGTGTGACCATCACGTCACGCAGGTCACGCTTGCTTATCTCATCGACAAACGTCGCCAGTACATCGCGTGCTCCAGCGGCGATGCCGCTCGTTCCCATTCCCACAATCACCTTCACACGCGCTTCGCCTGTGCGCAGGGTAAGGTCCTTCGCTGCCTGCTCCCTAATCTTGCGTAGATCCTCTAGTTTCATCGTCTCCTCCTAGCCTTTCCGCGATATAGTCCTTTAGGAACGCAACTACCTTGGGGTGATTGATCGGAACCCCGCCGAGAATGTCCGTCACTTCTGCTGTATCGATCGAGAGTTCTTTCCCGTCACATCGGTAGTCAATCACGATCCGACGACCTTCGCTTGTGGCGAGAATCGAGAGGATAGTGCCGCCGAGATTGCCAAATGGGGGAAGATCTATGTGATCCCGCCGGAACGTTGCAGTGATCGTCGTTCCCACACCCGGTGTGCTGTCAATTGTGAAGCTTCCGTCGCACTGCTCAGCCGTTTGCCGGAGGAACGGGATCCCTAAGCCTACGCTCCGCTCGGTTTTCGTCGAGAAGAATCCATCTTCGACTGCTTGCAAGACCTCTTCGTCCATTCCTACTCCATCATCTGCAACACGCAGGGTCATTTGGTTATTTTGACAGGTGCACGTGATCTCTATTGTCTTCGCTCCCGCGGTGAGCGCGTTCTGCACGAGATCCAAGATATGCATGTCAAGCTCCTCCATCATGCCGTGTACTGTTGAAGAACGTGTTTGATCTTTGTTCGGTCAAGCTTGCCGTAGACCTCTTCATCGACCATCATCACCGGAGCAAGGCCGCATGCGCCCAGGCAGCGGACTGCAGACAGGGTGAATTGGCGGTCTTCGGTCGTTTGTCCGATCTCTATTCCCAACTCTTCGCGAAGTATCTCCACAACGCGGCTCGCCCCCTTCACGTGACAGGCCGTTCCCAAACAGACGTTAATCACATGCTTACCCTGAGGAACGGTACGAAAGAAGTTGTAGAAGGTGACGACACCGTAGACCTTCGAGGGTGGAATCCCCATTCGCTGTGAAACAAAAAGCTGCACCTCAGGTGGCAGGTATCCGAAGATCTCCTGCGCACGGTGGAGGACCTGAATAAGCGGTCCCCTGACGTCGCGGCAGGAATCGATAACCCGATCAAGCTCAGCATACATCGGGTTCCTCAACTGTACATCGTTCACTACTACCTCCTAAGATTCTCCAGATCGAATCGATCGACCATCTACTCCCGCAGCGGCGAGGAGGATCTCCTCTACGCTCACGCGTTCCATGGTGATGACAGTTGTTCGTCTGCCAATCTGTTCAGGTTCATGTGCGTCCGAGGAACGGAGAATCGCCCTCTGTGCGCATTCATTCGGTACTGTTGCTCCCCAGACCTCAACGATAGGGAACTGCACGTTCTCTGGGAAGAATCCAAGTTGCCCGAGAAGGCTGAACGCCCCGCGGTCGATGTGTGCGGGGACGGGGAGCCCGCCGTGTGCACGCACACGTTTCGTTGCCTCCTCAAGGGATAAGGTGGTCGAGTTCAGCAGAAGCCTTTCCTCTGTTCTGATGATGTTTTCTTGTTCATTGACAACAACCTGATCCCCGAAATACTTAGGATCGTTCTTGATGTCTGGAAGATGTGCATAAACCTCTTCTGAAAGCGCATTACAAGCGTTCGCGTCATTAAAGTAGGCAAGGAGATGCACTTCTTCACTGGTCTGTAGTTCGATCCCGTACAGGAAGGACAAACCTGCCTTCTCTGCCGTGTGAGCCACAATGGGTCCCATTTCGCAGGTGTTGTGATCGGTGAGCGCGATGAGGTCAATGCCACGATCAACAGCGGCATTTACTATTGCCTGCGGTGACATCCGTAGACTTCCGCAAGGGGAGAGGCAAGAATGTATATGTAGGTCAGCCACGTATGATTTCACCCTTCCTCCGAGTTTAGAAGTGCGAACAACCTTCCCGACACGACAAAACTTGACTCCTTGCTTGCAAGTATTGCAATACCTTCCTTGGATGCTCTATCGATGACGTCCTTTTGTGGCACCATACCATCAGCAAGGATTACGCCTGCTACAGACATCACTTTGGCGACAGCGACGATGTTCTGATGCCGCTGTATGGTAATCCACAGAACATTCGGCTGCGCCTTCGCCAGTACAACGGAGAGAAGGTCGCAAACCAGCCCTCCCTCTACCGCGCGATCGAGATTCACACCATCCGTCAACACCTGCAACCCAAGTGTGGTGATCACATCAGGAAGTCTTAGCATTTTCCCTCCTGTTCACACGACAACGAATGACGGTCCCTTCCGCTTTATGTGAGTGCATCTCAAAGAGATCCGCGTTGCGTTGCATGTTCACGAGTCCCATTCCCGCACCGAAGCCAAGGTTGAGTGCCCAGTCCGGCGCTGTGGAGTATCCGGGAGTCATTGCAAGATCGATGTCATCGATTCCCGGACCTGTGTCCTCGATGGTGATGTCAATAGCCTCCGGTGTTACCTTCGCGTTCACTGTACCTCCGTTAGTTGCATACACCAGCAGGTTCATCTCTCCTTCAAAGACGGTTACTCCCGCTCGGCGCGCTTCTTCCTCGCAGACTCCCATCTTTCGCAGCTCAGCCTTGAGCATTGCAGACGCGCTCCCCCCCTGCTCGATATCGCCAGCGTGTACGTCATAGCTGAAGTTTGTGTTCATGTCATTAGTCGTCCAATGCGGATCTGTTCTTACACTGTCGTACGCCGTTTCTGTACAACAGACCACAAGTCTCAAACATCGTCTTGCGCGTAGCAAGCATTGGAATCTCCAATCGCTCGGCATAGTCAATAATCTGCTTCGATGGGCGTTTACCACGCACGAAGATGATCGCTATGATATTTAAAATCTCAGCCACACGGATGACTTGAGGGCTGATCGTACCCGTGATCAGCGTGGTTCGCTCCTCGGTCAGGGCAAGGACATCCGAGAGAAGATCTGCTGCATATGCATGATCAATTATCACGTTGCTCGTATCTGCTTTGAAAAGCGCTTCGCCCTGGACAAGTGACGCCACATCGCCGAACTTCATGTTATCTCCTTGTGTGCTGGTAACAGAAAGGCAATAGAAAGAGCCAGACAGCCCTCTGAGCTGAAAGGCCAACCCAGCTTGCTCTGGCAAGAAGTATTAGTCATAGTATGTAGGTACCTAGACATCGCCACGCCTTGGTATGTTCTCTGGCCGACGCAGCGTCACCGTTTCTCCCTGCAGTGACACGGTTTTCTGACCTCTCTCATCCCGTTCCTCCTGTGTGCAGAAATTGCCTATAGCCTTCCATCAATCTTCGAGGCAAAGTATACGTATCTCTTGCGGTCCTGCAAGGCAATATGCCAAAGGCGGCATTTATATACCAGGACTGCGACCTTCACATATCTCGGAAAGCAGGGCTCGTGGAGCCGCGGTGGCAAGTTGTGTTGAGTCCAAGACCCTTTGTATAGCAACTGCAAGGTGAGGGGGCAACGAAAAAGGGCAGGATAAGACTCCCGCCCTTTTGACTTCCGTCAAATAACGCGTAGTTCTTACTGAACTTCCTGAAAAAACCGAACGCGACGAGCACTGAGCTTTCACACAATTGTCAGAAGATAGAATCTCCTATCGCGAACCCCGCATGCGTGGGTCGAGGATGTCGCGGAATGCATCACCGACTAGATTCCACCCCAAGACGAATAACACGATCGCTAGCCCCGGATACACAACGGTGTACCAGTACGCCAGGGGGTTGGTGTCTGTCCCCAGAATCCAGTTGCGCGCAAAGGAGATCATCTGACCCCAGTCAGCGTACCCGACTTGCGAACCCAACCCTAGGAAGCTTAACGCTGCCGCCGTAAGGACCATCGATCCAATGTCCATCGTGGACATTACAAAAACGGGGTAGATTGCATTGGGGAGTACATGACGAAAGATAATGCGAAAGTCACTTGCTCCCAGAGCGCGAGCTGCAGCCACATAGTCGATCTCTTTGATAGCTAGGATATCTCCTCGGATCATGCGTGCATACCCCATCCAACCAAACACAACAAGGGCGATCATCACGTGGTTCAGCCCACGGCCAAGCAGTACCACCATCACCATTGCCGCTACCAAGAAGGGGAAAGTGAGGAAGATATCTGTAAGGCGCATGATGATCTCATCGATAACCCCACCATAATAACCAGCAAGCGCCCCCAGAGTAACTCCAATTAATACAATACCGGCGACCACTATCAGTCCGATTCTGAAGGCCGTCCGCGTCCCCCAGACTATTCCATAGAAAATATCGTACTGGCCCTCAGTGGTTCCTAGGGGATGGTTGACGCTCGGCGCTTGCGGGGTTGAGCTGTAACCATCACGCGGAATGATATAGGGATTACCGTACTCCGGTTTTGTGATCCAAGGAGCAATTACCGCGATGACAACGAAGAAGACAATAAGCACAATCCCGATAAGTGACAAGGGATTAGTAACGAGTTTGTGAATGGTCCTATTTCTTACTTTTTTCTTCTTCATTCGAATCGCACCCGGGGGTCTATTAATCCATAGGAAACGTCTACGATTAGGTTGGCAAATACCATAATGAATCCATAGAACAAGGCAAATCCAAGTATTGCCGGAAGATCGAATTGAACAGCAGCTTGTGCTGCGAATCGTCCCAAGCCATGGATGTCAAAGATCGTCTCCGTGAGTACTGTGCCTCCTAGCAAGCCAACAACCATCAGACCAGAGATGGTCGCCACTGGAATCAGGGCGTTGCGTGCGGCGTGTTTCTTGAGTACAACTTTCTCTGGAAGCCCTTTAGCGCGGGCCGTCGTTACATAGTCTTGACGGAGCGTTTCCAACATCGAAGAGCGCATTATCCGCAGGATCAATGCCCAACTTGCATAGGACAGAGTCAGTACAGGCAGGACCAAATGGCGCAGAGCGTCAAGCAGGATACGCCAATTGCCATTAAGTATGGCGTCAATCGTACGTAGCCCTGTGTAGCTATGAAAGGATGAGGAGCCAACAATTTGGGAGGCCCATAGGCTCAATCTACCGGGGGGGAACCAACCAAACAAACCGTAGAATACCATCAGCAACACAAGGCCAAGAACGAAAATCGGCAAAGACCAACCAGTGATAGCTATTATCCGAGTGACTTGATCGATCCATTGGTCTTGGTGAACTCCAGAGATAAAGCCCATCCATATTCCGAGGAATACAACGGGCCAGATAGTGTATAGCGCAAGCTCAGCAGTTGCGGGAAGATACTTTCCCAGCGCCTGGGCAACCGGCATGCGCGCAGATGCCGACCAGCCAAGGTTTCCATGCACCAGCCGGTCAATCCAATTGGCATATTGTACCCAGATGGGTTTATCTAATCCGTATTTATGTTCCAGCTTCTGAATGGTTCCTTGCCCGCCCTTAAAGACATTAGGATTAGTGATGTATATACTCACTCGCACTGATGGTCCTACAAGCTGAGTCATCAGGAAGATGAGAAGAGTGACACCAATGAGAATAACCGGTAACAACAACAACCTGCGAACGATAAAGGCAAACATGGTTTTCTCCTGACTGAGAGAGAAGCACAGGGTCGGCGGCAAAGCCGACCCTGCACAATTAATTTCCTACGCTAAGAGATCACCACTCTTGGATGACGATCCCGTTTGCGGTCTTTGTCGCTGCATCCCAGGTTCCGATAACGGTCTTCCCGGGCTCAACGTTCTTCAGTACCTTCGCACCTGGAATATTCAAGGTGGTCAGGAGTTCGTCGTAGTTTGGCTCACCGCCGATTTTCTTGGACAGGACGCTGAAGTTCTGTCCAGGCCAGATAGCGTTATACTCGTAGTTATTGACCCAAGTTCGCTCCCAATGCCGTCCGGTTGCATCGACCAGGAAGATGGCCGTTGCCTCGTCGTAAGCGATCTTCTGGATCTCGTAGTATGCCGCCTGGCGCACGGCTGGATCGAGACTATATGCCCCTTCCTTTACCAATGCGTCAAGTTTCTTGGAGACATCGCCAAGCTTGGCGATGCTTACGCGACCACCGTAAGTTCCGTTGCTCTGCATGTACGGATTTGCCCAGTCATCAGCATCAGGATAGTCCCACAGCCAACCGATGATGAACAGCGGAAGTTTGCGGGCCTTGTAGTCGTCCAGGTAACCGGCTCCCCACGGCTTGCTTCCAAGCTCAATCTGGAATTTGGGGTTGATCTTGCGTAGGTTGTCTTGAAGGATCGAAGCAGCGGTCTTGCGTGCCGAGTTACCGGTGTTCCACTCGATCGTCATCTTGAAACCGACTTTCCACAATTCTCCATTAAAGGCTTTCTTGAAGTACTCAGTTGCCTTTGCCAGGTCCAGGTGGTAAACAGCCTGATTCGGGTTATAGTACTTAACCGAGTTAACGATCGGTCCACGTGCTTGTACTGCTTCACCCTTGTAGGCGTCCTTGATGAGGGTCTGCCAGTCAAATGCATACTCGAAACCGAGGCGGACGTTCTTATCGAGGAAGAAGTCCGACGGAATTCCATTTCCATCAAGCTTTCCACTGCCAACAAATGCGTCGTTGCCCACGGTCGGGACATCGTAGTTGAAGAAGATGGAGGCGTCTATCCCTGATGGCAGATAGCCCAAGGTGCGGACTCCCTTCATTCCCTCAGCCTGGTCCTTGTACTGCAGTGGTACGTAGACAATGTCAGCGTCGCCATTCTTGAATGCCAACCGGCGATCCGACCATTCTTGTACGTACGTTTCCACTACCTTATTGATGTTCGTTGACAGGTAGTTCCCATCTTTGTCAGTGGCGAACATCGTCGGGTAAGCGGCCTTGTTCCAGTAATTGTCATTGCGTACGAGGGTGAATCCGGCGGTTGGGTCGAGGGAAGCAAGCTTCCACGGACCGGTACCGTTCTCGACGTCAAATAGCGGCATATCCTTCTTCTGTGGATCATGATGCTTGCGCCACGTTGCTGGGTTGCCATCCCATCCGCCCTTGCTCACCACAAAGCTCTTGTCCACAATTGCGCACCAACTCGCGCTATGGGCAAGGATGCTCAGGAAGTAAGGGACCGGGTTTGGCAGCGTGAATTCAACGGTATCACCCTTGACGGTGACTAGCTTTTCGACCCGTGTTGCTGCCTCGGTGTCGACCTTTTTCATCGTGTCAGTGTAGGTCTCGGGCTTTGTCGCATCGTACTTGGCGAGGTCGGCATCAAACTGTGCCTTAACACCAAGATCATCGGCGACCAACTCTACGAAACTTGAAAAGTCGCCCGTACCGAGCATCGGTCCGTCAACCATCCACTGCGGCCCACCAGTCACATCAGTAACAATCAACCGCCAGAAGCTGTACGCCACATCCGCTGGGGTGAGGACATCGCCATTATGGAATGTAATACCATTGCGGATTGGAAAATCGATGTACGTCGTTTTCCCGTCTTTGGCAATCGTGATCAAACCATTTTCTGTACTTGGGACGACGGTGGCCAGCATCGGTTTGAACTGCGATGTTGATCCACCGACATAGTCAATCAGGTTTTCATACAGATTGAAGATAAGCTCTCCGCTTGCCGTGTCGTAGGCGTATGCGGGATCAAGGCTGTCCCAACCAGGGATCGTCTGCATAACGATAGTGTTGGGATTCTTGACCTGTGCAAAGCCTAAGAGGCTAACGGCTAAAACCAGGATCAAGCCAAGTAGCCAAATTCTTTTCACTGTTTTCCTCCTCGACCGCCGATCGCCACTTCGTCGGGCAGAGTCAAGCCCTCCTAACCTGCAGCGAGCGAACGGTACTCCATGCTGCCTCTTTCGCGCAAGCATCGGCTGCGCGAAAGCCCGTTTTGAGATCTAGTGAATTGGCGTTACAAGTATAGCACTATCGAGGAAGCTCTGTCAACAGGCAGACTTGTCTCGCACAAACTGGTTATGAACAGGCGAGATCTACGAGTGTAAACGGGACTCTTACTGTTAGCATGTCCAGAATGAGTAGACAGTGCTTTTCTTCTCCAAGCTCTACTATATTGCCCTAACGACTCACCACTAATGTCCAGCCTTTGCTGAGAAACGGACTACCAATGCACTTAGCCCTGTATGTTCTTCATCCGCACGCGAAAACCGCACTTTGGACAGACTAGATATACGGGGGTAATACGTGTTCGCCCGGTGTAACCAGACCTGATAGAAGGCCCCTTTGCTGCAATGCTTCCAGTAATAGACCCATGGCTAACTGTACTTTCGTCCGAAGCGATCTGCCTAATAAGCTTAGTACCACAGCGAAGACAACGGTGAAAGGCATGCACCCTTGTCCATCCGATTGGGCTGAGATGTGAGCTCCTATGATCCATCATAGTAATGCAAGGGTAGCACTTGCCCTGGCACATTGCAAGAGCATAGTTCCCTTTGGCGGCCCGTGGCCTTGCTAAACTTGACAAGGCAAACATTGCATCTGTAGGATGTACAATATGGAAAACCCGAAATACTTCTTGATCGTTAACTTGATTGCTGGCCAGGGGCGTTGTAAACAGATTTTCCCTGCGGTGCAGAAGGAACTGGACAGGCACCACGTTAACTACGATCTGCACTACACAAACGAGCCGGAAGAGGCGACGGACGTCGCCCGGATGGGAATCGAGGCAGGATTCACTCACATTGTCGCTATGGGTGGGGATGGCACAGTCAACGAGGTAGCCAACGGCGTTGTTGGAAGCGATGCAGTATTAGCGGTGATCCCGGCCGGCTCCGGAAACGATTTCATCCACATGACCGGGATACCTTCTGATTTCCACAAGGCTATCGAGGTTCTCTTGCACGGCCATGAACGTACAATTGACTTGGGCCGGGTCGATGATAGCCGCTATTTCGTGAACGGTCTCGGAATCGGGATCGACGCACAGGTGGCCCGAGATGTTCTCAAGATGGAGCGGCTGCGAGGAGCGATTGCATACCTGTACGCTGCAGTAAAGGAAGTCCTCAGATTTCCCGCCTTCCCGGTCAAGTTAACTGGCAGCGGGTGGAGTGAGGAGAAGAAGTGTCTTTCACTTGGCTTTGCCAACGGGAAGTACTGCGGGGGCGGGTTCAAGCTTGCCCCACTAGCAGAGATCGATGATGGCAAGATCGACATTGGCGCGATCGGCGATTTTCCAAAACTGGAAAGGTTCATCCGCTTGCCACAGGTAAGAAAAGGGGAACACTTGAAGCTCTCTCGCGTCTCGTATCATCAAGATGTGAAGGTCACTGTCTCTTCGGAAGCAAAGCTGACCGCGCACATAGACGGTGAGCCGTACAAGCTTCCAGCAGGTGAATTCTCAGTAAATGTAGTACCAAATGTCCTGCGAGTACTTGTTCCTTAGTCTTAAGCACGCTTGAAGCGTTTGTCCAGGTCGTGGCGCGAAATGGCAAAGATGATCGGCCGGCCATGCGGGCATGTATAAGGATTCTCCATCGTCAATAGTCGATCGACTAATTCCTGCTGTTCATCGAGCGACAGCCTGTCCCCGGCCTTGATCGCCGCTCCGCAGGCAAGCTCAGCCATAAGGTGATCAAACAGAACGTCCTTGAGCTTGACTCCCTCTTGTAAGGCATCGACCACCTTTTCGAGCAGCTCCTGGAAGCCATACTGCACCTGGGTCTTGACTAGAAGCGATGGGTATCCGCGCACGATGAACGTGCCACCACCGAAGTCGTCTATGTCGATTCCCACTTTTGCTAGGATGTCTTTCGCTGCAGTAAGCGTTGACGCGCTCTCGAAGGGCAGTTCCACGCGCACCGGAAGAAGAAATCGCTGCTGGGCAACTTTCCCGGAGCGCACTTCACGTGAAAGTTTCTCGTAGAGGATTCGCTCGTGGGCGATGTGCTGGTCGACGATCTCCAGCCCTTGCGGTGATTCGACCAGGATGTAGGTCTGCTGAAGCTGGCCGATCACCCGGCGATCACTTCTAATCCTCACTTTTTGCGTCTCTATCTCGCGCTGGCGAGCGCTTGCCTCCTGTCGAAGATCAAGCCGTGGTTGCGGCGAACTTGTCATTCTGATTGGCTGTTCAGTCTTCTCGCCAGTTTCAGATAGCGTAGGGACCACGTAGCGCGATGCAAGAGCCTTCTTCAACGCGCGGTCTAGTAGGTCCTGCACAGCTTGCCGCGACGCCAAACGAACTTCAAGCTTTCGCGGATGGATGTTTACATCAACCTCTTCGTAGGGAACGCTGATATCAATCACCGCCAACGGGAACACACCGGGGCGGAGTATTCCACGATACGCGCTCTGCAGGATGTAGCTTATCCCTCGATCGTCCACCGCGCGTCCATTTATCGACAGTATCTGATCGCGACGGTTCCCCCGCCGAACCTCCGGCGAACTGATGTAGCCATGTACTGCTATTCCGGCCTTCTCCGCAGAAATGGGAATCATCGCCCGCCCGATCTGAGCACCATAGAGCTGTCCAATGCGGTCCTGCAGGTCCGAAACTGGCGGCGCAGAGAAGATCATCCGCGCCCCGTGCGTTACGTTGAAACCCACGTGCGGTGAACAAAGCGCCAGGCGATGCATGATCCGATTGCAGTGAAAGAACTCACTTCTGCTTGAGGTGAGGAAGCTCGACCGTGCAGGCAGGTTGTAGAAAAGATCCCTCACTTCAATGGTTGTTCCAACGTCGCGTGCGGCTGGCGCAACCTTCCCGAGTTCCCCTCCGGAAACGCGGAGTTCGTGCGCTGTAGCGTCTGATGGTGTCTTCGAGACAACACGTAGATGACATACAGCAGCGATGCTCGCGAGCGCCTCTCCGCGAAAGCCGAGCGTTGCTATGCGTGAGAGGTCCTTCTCTTCTGAGATCTTGCTTGTGGTGTGTCGCTGGACACAGAGCGCAATGTCGTCGGCGCTCATCCCCTCACCATCGTCACGTACCACGATCGAGCTGATCCCGCCATCGATTAAGTCGATCGATATACTCTCACTTTTTGCGTCAAGTGCATTCTCGATGAGTTCCTTAACCACAGAAGCAGGCCGCTCGATCACCTCTCCAGCAGCTATTTTTCGTGCTAGGTCCTCATCCAGCCGTTTAATCTTCATCGTAGTGAGAAAGGCTACCAGATCGAACGCATCGTGGCAATCACCTGGCGATTTCTGCTTTGCCATCTTGGCGCTGCGGCCACGATCATGTATTGTAACAGTCAAGGAGGCAGGCATGAATACAATTAGCGATCTTCGCAAAGCCCTCGGCCTTGCCACAGATAATCAAGTGCGCAATCGGATAGAGGCAATCAAAGACCTGCTCTACCCGTACCTGCGGCGAGGCCCCAACAACCAGATCCTCGTCGCTGACGCCGGTCTCACTCTACTGCGCCAGCTTCAGGATTTACACGATAGCGGACTGACTATGGCAGAAGCGAGTAGTATTATGAAGACAAGTTCCGATGTACACGACATAGAAGGCTCATCTGTTTCATCTCGTTATGTATCAAACCAAACAAAACCAGAGGAGAACGACAAAATGATCGCTATGATGCAAGAGGAGATAGCTTTCCTGCGCAGTCGCGTTGCCTATCTCGAAGAGCGGCAGCAAGAAAGGCAGCACAAGGAAGGAGCAAAGCAATGGTGGGAGAGACTACGAGGTGAGATCAATGGGGCTTAACATCCCAATACACGGGAATGCTCGTCTGGAAGAGGTAATTGCTCGTGTTGATGCATCTGAGCGACTCGCTACGCTATGGACTGCTTCGAATGTGACAGCGATCGATCGGATGCACATCAACGACCATGGTCCGGTGCACATCAAGATCGTTACAAACATTGCAATCAAGCTTCTGCGCCTCCTGGTTGCTGGAGGGGTGGAGCCAAGCGTAGTGCACGATCATCATCTAGCAAATGACGATGCAGAGGTGATTGTCTGCCTTGCCGCAGCGCTGCACGACATCGGGCATGTTATCCACCGCCATCGCCACGAGGAACTCTCGCTTATCCTTGCACCGCCGCTGATCGAAGAGTTTCTGGATGGGCTGTACTCCGTGCGCGAGGCGACCATTCTCGAAGGGGAGATCCTACACGCGATTCACGCGCACCGCCGTGATATTCAGCCGCTTACCATCGAGGCAGGAGCAGTGAAGGTGGCCGACGCTCTGGATATGGAATCAGGCCGAGCAAGAATACCTTTCAAGAGCGGATCGGCATCGATCCACGCCGTGTCGGCAATGGCGATAAAGAAGGTCGAGATCATGGCCGGTGATGAAAAGCCGGTGCGCATCCACATTCGCATGTCCAACTCCGCAGGGATCTTCCAACTCGACACGCTACTGCGCGAGAAACTGAGCCACTCTGGTCTCTCTCCATACGTAGAGGTTGTAGGGGAGGTAATCGGCGCGGAGAAGAAGATCGTCGAAAGATACGAGATCGAATGAGAGGCTCATAAATGGCCTCTTTCGCGTCGTCGCACCTGAGATATAGCCTGAAGCCCGCGGCGCACAGAATCATCTTTCTCGCTTGACTTTCCAAACTATGCTTAAATAGGGCATTTGAGCGATCTAATCGCGATATCGCAACAAAAGTGCTCTTTTGTTGCGACAGTTGTCCAAGCGCTGCTCCCTCATCCCTGCTAGGGTGATGGCAACGAGGAGGGAACCGATGGCGCTAGAAATAACGCAGGAAGACTTTATATCTCCAGAACAGGTCCTTGCATTGAAGGATCATTGTCGCGAGATGGCACGGCAAGCAAGTGCGGACGGCCGTCGCAACCCGGTTCGCGATTGGGCAATCCTTCACGTGGCGCTCGACGCAGGCCTGCGCGTATCTGAGATCTGCGATCTGCGCATGCGCGACGTCATCCTCGATAACGGAAGTGCTTCCCTGATCGTGCGAAACGGCAAAGGGAACAAGAAGAGAGGGGTGAAGATCGGAAGGGCGCTGCGCGACCACCTAGAGGAGTTTGTCGCGTGGAAGGAAGAGAAAGGTGAGTCCACCTCTGGCAGAGTGCCTCTCTTCATCTCGGCACGCTCGGGCAATGCCCTCACCCGCACCGCTGTCTATCGTATCTTCAAGGCGAACGCCGCTGCAGTCGGAATTCCCAGCCGCTTCTCCATCCACTCCTGCCGCCACACGTATGCATCCCTCTTGTATCGCGCTTCAAGGTACAACATCCGCCTGGTGCAGAAACAGCTAGGGCACAGCTCTATCCAGACAACGCAGATCTACGCTGACGTTCTAAGTAACGATGCCGCAATCGCAGTAGACAAGCTTCCGCAGTAACCGCGCATAGCGCTTCCTGGATCAGGCAATAACGGCGATTTCTTCCCGATCAACTGTTTTTCGACATCGCTTTCATTCTGTTTATATAGAAACCGGACAAAAGTCAAATAGCGATTATACATATATATACGCTATTACCAATGTAGATTACTCTCGGACTCAAGGCCATCTACTAGTGATTAGTGAGCATCGATGCCGGAGTATGCCCAAAAAGTGAGGGTAGATAAAAAGCCGATCCAGTGCAAGCAGCCATCTTTGTGGGTGAAGAGTTGTGGAGGATGAGAAGAACGAACTACCCCGCCGCAAGCGGACGGGTTATCAAGAGGCATTGTGAACAGAACGCCCCAAAAGGCGGGGAATACAACCTGGAGGAATTAAACCCTTCTAATCTTCAAATTGGCTAAATCGTTCATTCTCCCGATTACTCAATCGTTCAATTTCCTAGTTTCTCGGCGATGATCCTTGCGAGATCTGTGCTTTTCACCCGCTCCTGCACGGTCGTGTCGCGGTCGCGCAGGGTGACGGTACCATCTTCAAGGGTCTGGTGATCGACAGTGATGCAGAACGGCGTCCCCGATTCATCCTGGCGGCGGTAACGCCGGCCGATCGAGCCGGCCTGATCGTAGTACACGTTCCACTTCTTCTTCAGCTCGCGGTAGATGTCGGCTGCTACATCAGGCATCCCATCTTTCTTGGTCAGAGGGAAGATGGCCACCTTCACCGGCGCTAGGCGCGGGTGGAGCCTGAGGACGACGCGGGGCTGTGGAACTCCCTTGTCGTCGGGGATAGCGTCCTCTGTGTACGCATCACACAAGAAGGCGAGCATCGCTCGATCTGCCCCAGCGGATGGCTCGATCACGTGCGGGATGAACTTCTCTTTTTTCGCCTCATCGAAGTAAGACAGATCCTTCCCGCTCCCGGCGTAGCGAGGCTGGCCGTGCTCATCGAGCTCTACGGCAAACCCGTCGCCATTGCGCACGAGCTTCCCCTCCATGTGGCTGCGCAGGTCGAAGTCACCGCGGTGAGAGACACCTTCCAATTCGCCGTACTCGCCCTCAGGCAGGAAGGGGAACGCGTACTCGATATCAGCGGTTCCACAACTGTAATGCGCCCTCTCCTCCGGGGAGTGATCGCGCAACCGCAGCTTGTCGCTTGCCAGGCCTAAGGACGTGTACCAGGAGAAGCGATGATCGCGCCAGTATTCGTACCAGCGCTGCGAATCATCGGGAGAGCAGAAGAACTCTATCTCCATCTGCTCAAACTCCCGAGAGCGAAAGGTGTAATTGCGAGGGGTAATCTCGTTGCGGAATGACTTTCCTATCTGTGCGATCCCAAAGGGCAGCTTCACCCGTGCCGTAGACATCACGTTCTTGAAGTTGACGAAGATCCCCTGCGCCGTCTCCGGTCGCAGGTACGCTTCGGCGGAGGGATCGTGCAGCGCTCCAACGTAGGTCTTAAACATCAGGTTAAACTCGCGTGGTTCTGTCAGATCGCACTCGCTGTGCTCTCCGGGGTGCTTGCTCGGCTTGCGTGGGCACTGGCTATCTGCGATCTGATCGACGCGAAAGCGCTGTTTGCACGTTTTGCAATCGACGAACAAATCGTGGAACAGATCGTAATGCCCGCTTACCTTCCATACCTGCGGGTGCATGATGATGCTTGCATCAAGACCGACCATGGAATAGCTGCTGGGGGCGCCCTCAGGTGCTGATGTGTCGTCATTTGCCCTGACCATGTCATACCACCAGGCGTCCTTGATGTTTCGCTTCATCTCCACGCCGAGCGGACCGTAATCCCAGAACCCGCCAATCCCGCCGTAGATCTCGCTCGACTGAAATATAAACCCGCGCCGTTTGCACAGGGCAACGATCTTATCCATGATCTTGTCGCTCATACGATTATTCCTCCAAAGTGATTACACGCCACAGACTGATGCCAGCAAGTATAACGCAAACTCAAGGATGCCAGAAACGATGCTTGATCGCAACACGGATGGTCACTAATGCCCTTGGATGAAGAACAAGCGTCTCACCACGAAGGACACGAAGAGCACGAAGGGAAAGGAGTTGATTCTATCCTTCGTGGTGAAATGCTCTTGCACTTTCGTCGCAAACCTTGCCACGAGCCCAGTCGCGCGCTAATCTACGCTGATCGGGAGGGAGAACGATGAAAAGGGTATCCGCACTCGGCCTCATGTTGATGGTAGTTGTGAGCCTAAGCGCTCTTGCTCAGGAGAAAGTCCTTAACTGGAACCTGGGTAGCAACCCTGCGACGATCGATCCAAGCTATGCGACGAGCACCTCCTCCCAACAAATAGATCACGCTCTCTTCCTCGGCCTGACCGATATCGATGATGAGACGCTAAAGGTTATTCCGCGCTTGGCGAGGAGCTGGGAAGTCTCGGCTGATGGAATCAATTGGACGTTCCATATGCGGAAGGACGCGATGTGGAGCGATGGCACACCGGTTACGGCGCACGATCTTGTCTTCGCCATCGAACGGACCCTCGATCCAAGCAGTTCATCGCCGGTGACGAAGAGGCTCTACATTCTCAAGGGCGCGCAGGCGTACAACAGTGGCACTGGACGAGCGCGTGATATTGGTGTAAAGGCGATCGACAACCACACCGCGAGGTTCACGCTCACCGCACCAAACGACTGCTTCCCAACAATCGTATCCGATCCTGCCTTCTATCCGCAGCCGCAGAGCATCGTTGAAGACTACGGAATCAACTGGACAATGCCCAAGCACATCGTCACCGATGGCCCCTATGTCCTCGGCCTGTGGGTGAGCGATCGCATGGTCCTCTACAAGAGCACCACTTACTACGACGCAGACAGCGTCAACATCGATGAGGTCCGTTGCTATATGATCGCTGATCCATCTACGGCGCTTGCCATGTACGAACAGGGAAATCTCGATGTCTTGTTCATCGGCCAGGAACAAGTAGAGAGCATCAAAGAGGATCCCACACTTCGAAACGAGCTGCATACTTCGCCCTCGGAAGCCTCAAGGATTAACCTTGGCTGCTTGTCCGCATTGACCTACCCTCCCGCGCAGCTCACAAAGCCGTACATCGTGCGCACCTACGCCCTCCTCGGTCGTGAGAAGTGGAAGAATTGGGACATCCATCGATGAGAGCGTAGCGTTTCAGCTCGTCTGCCTGTGCGTCTCAGCACGCAGGCAGGTCTGCAACGCTTAGTACGTGAGAAAAGCGTTCTCGCGCAGAGACCTGTCTGCGTCCGGAGAGCAGGTAGGCGCAGATGCGCGGGAAAACCGGCCTTGAGGCTTGTGTAACAAACTATGCTTGTGTCAAGGGGTAGTAAGGGCGGTTATCCCTCCACATGGCGTAGAGGACATGAATAAAGCGATTCATGACTGCAATGATTGCCTCCTTGTGCGACTTACCCTTGTCTCGATGCCGTTGGTAGATGGAATGGAAGTAGTCATCGTTGCGTACAACAACCTGACAGGCTAAGTACAATGCCCGGCGTAGGTAACGAGGCCCGCGCTTAGATATATGTACCTGGCCTTGATGCTGACCGGAGTTGCGTAACTTGGGATCGATACCGGCAAAGGCAACCATCTGCTTGGGCTGGGTAAACTTAGTTACGCTCCCAAACTCTCCCAGGATGGTGGCGGCAGTGATGGTCCCTACGCCAGTGATGCTAGTGAAGTAAAGGCCCGCTTGCTCGTACAACCTTGCTCGTACAACTCGGTGATACGGTGGTCTATCACTTTCAGCTGAGAGTTGATCAAGTTGATCTGTTCCAGCAGAGGAGCAACTACTTCCTCCATTGCCTGAGATGGAACTCCAACAGAGGTTACTTCTATGTCCCACACTTCATGTGCATCAGTGTTGATAGGACAGGCAGCCCAGTAGTAGGATGGAATACTTGATCAACGGAGGCCATGTAAACGTTAGGTTTAACAATTAACAGGACATCCCCTAGTGGAGCGGTTACGTAAGATGACCTGTACTCGGTATTGCTTCAAGCCAGTGCCCCTTCTTGTGAAGAAGCTGAACCGGCAGCTTAGTGGCTGGAGTAGTTACTTCAACTTTGGGTACTCACGTGATGCTCTTCGTGAGATCAACAGCTTTGTACGGAGTCGGATGGCCGTCCACCGGAAGGGAGAACACTTTACGAGCACCTGGACCAAATGGGATTGGTGTATCTGTGAAGAGTTCTAATCCGCGCAACTCCCTGTGAGTGTCTGCGGCGAGAGTTTCCAGGAGAGCCGGATGCGGCCTGCCTGCTGCAGGCAGGGAAAACTGCACGTCCGGTTCGACGAGGGGGGAGTAGGGCGCAATACATGGCATGCGGCTAATGAGCCA
>JALTFO010000103.1 GCA_027007005.1 Candidatus Bipolaricaulota bacterium
ATTCCAGGAGTTGCCCGACGATCTTGCGATGAATCTCGGAGTTTGTACTGCGCTTCACTTCAACAAGCGTTGGGATACCGTCTTGATCGAGAAAGAGGTGATCGACGGACCAACGACTCCCTTCTATATCGTCGCTGGGAAACCCCATCTCACGCTTTACGAGCAGCCAACGGCGAGGATCTTCGCTGTCCATCTGATCGCCAGCAAGAAGGTTCGGGTGCTTGGCCAGCAGCTCTTGGAGTACTGCCTCGGTATCATACAGATGCTCGCTCATCTCTATTAAGTCACCATTGTTCTGTATCAAGTACATGCCGCCGTTCATGACCACCTCCCCTCTGCGCTTTCGCTCTTGACATCGATCTGACTGCACGGCTTGCTAATGGAATCTGCTCTTTACTTAATCATCTTAGCTCAATCGCATGGTGCAGGCAAATGAGGGAGGTGTAATGAATTGTAGGTCTATCGAGGTATGGATGTGGAGGTGCGTAGAAAGGAGAGGACGAAATGAGTGTGCTTGTTGCAACTAAGAAATACGATGTTTGATGAAAAATTAACGCTGAGCCGGCGAGAGGAGTTGAACCCCCGACCCACGGTTTACGAAACCGTTGCTCTACCACTGAGCTACGCCGGCATTATAATGCGGATTATAGCCGTGCGTTTGCAGAGCATCAACCGGAGGGAGAATGGATGGATTAGCGATCGCCGCAGCAATTAGTAAGATGAAGGACATCGTGGAGGGGAGCGTAATCCGCTCGGTCTATCAACCATCGCCTACGCGCTTTGTTTGGCAGTTGTTCTCCCGCGGCACGCAGCAACTGTTCATCGCCCCGGCTGAGGCGACGATTCACCTGACGAAGCACGATTTTGCTTACCCCAAACACCCGAGCCCGTTCACAATGCTTCTGCGCAAGCACCTGCGCAGCGGACGGATCGTTGAGATCTCTCAGGATGGATGGGAGCGGGTGGTGCGGATCATCGTGGAGAAGAGGTCGCTTGAAGGGCTGCACCGTGTGCAGGTGATCGTTGAACTCGTCGGCGTGCGGGGGAATTTGATCCTCGTGCATGACGAGGTTGTGATCGCCTCACTACGCCCAAATCCGCGCGCGATTCCGGGAAAGACATATGTGCCCCTTCCGCGGCAAGAAAAGATGGACCCACGTGAAGTGACCGAAGAGTTCATCGAGAAGATCTTGGCAGACGAAGAGTCCCCGCGTTCGCTGATGCGCTCGATCGATGGAATTGGCAAGGACACGGCGCGGATCATCCTCGAACGTGCACAGAGCAACAAGGCCGAGGCGCTTCCGGTAGCGGTGAAGCGCGAGTTGAATGCAGTGCTCGACCACGTTGCTGATCCAATTGGTGTGTACGATGAAGAGAGGCGTGTGGCATTGTTCTTTCCGTCTGAGGGTGAAGTGTGTGCCTCTTACGGTGAGGCGCTCGATCGCAGGCTTGAGGAGCGGGAGGAGACGGGCGAGGTCGACGATGGCTTGCGCGAGATCCGCGCGGCGGTCGGGAGGGGAATCGCTAAGAGAGAGAAGACAATCGCGAGGCTACAGGAGTGGCTGGAGAGAGCAAAGACCGCTGAGCTGCTCCAACACAGGGCCGATCTTCTGATGATCTACCAGCACGAGCTGCCGAAAAAGCTGCACGAGGTAACGCTAAACGATCCCTCGACGAACGAAGACGTGACGATTCCACTCGATCCGCGTCGCAGTGGCCTGGAGAACGCGCAAGCGCTTTACGAGCGAGCGAAGAGGCTACGCCGCGGACGCCCTCGCGTGGAGCGAAAGCTGAAGCGATTGCAGGGAGAGGTGCAGGCACTTAATGATGGACTGGGGGCTGCTGAAGGTGGAGAAGGGATGTCCGATCGCGCGGCAGCACTGCTTCCGTCCCTTCCCAAACGAAAAAGCGAACCTGCTGCTACATCGCCCCGCGTCCATTCGATTGACGGATACACCGTGCAAGTGGGAAAGAATGCGCGTCAGAACGATGCCATCCTCCGAGGGGCTCGGCCGGACGATCTGTGGCTGCACGCGCGGGGTGTTCCAGGTTCCCACGTGGTTATCCGTACGCACGGTACTGCCGAGGTTCCACGAAATGTTATCGTCGCAGCGGCGCAGCTCGCGGCGCGTCACTCCAAGGCCAGGCACGAGCAGAGAGTAGATGTGAGCGTAACACAGGTTAAGCACGTGCACAAGCCAAAGGGAGCCCCCCCAGGTTTGGTAATCTTGGCGCAAGAGGATACACTCACTGTCGATCCATCTACCTGGGAGGAAAGATGAATGCTACGCAGATTCTAGATATCATATTATCCTTGATAGCGGTCTTTGCCGCGATTGTGCTGCACGAGGTAGCACACGGCTATGTCGCCTATCGCCTCGGTGATCCAACGGCGAAGGCGCACGGTAGGCTGTCGCTCAATCCACTTGCACACGTTGATCTCATCGGGACGATCCTTGTGCCGATATTTCTAGTTGTTGTTCACTCGCCGTTTCTCATTGGGTGGGCAAAGCCAGTACCGATAAATCCTGGATACTTTCGTAATCCGTTCAAAGGGATGCTCTACGTGGCGCTGGCCGGACCGGGGATGAATATACTCCTGGCGCTTTCAACGGTAGTCGTCGGTAGAGTCGCACTGTTAGCCTTTTCTCCGACGTACCTACTCTATGCCGCTGGCTTTGGGGCGAATCTTGTGCACGCAATCTTCTTCCTTTTAGGAATGTTCGTCGTTTACAACGTGATTCTGGCTGTATTTAACATGATTCCTATTCCTCCACTCGACGGATCGCGCATCCTGACGTACTTCCTTCCCCCGGAGGGAAGGCGGATAATGCTCGGGATGGAGCGCTATGGGTTCATCATCCTGATCGCTATTATCTACCTCGGAGGATTGCGTGGCCTGTTCGGAGCAATGAACGGAATCTGGAACAGCCTCCTTGGAAGCCACTGGCTCATTGCACTGATGCGGTAGATCAGAAGGAACGGTGACAAGCCAAGTTGTCCAACGAGCCTTCCGTTCGTATAATCACACCACTACTAAGGAAAACATGGAGTGAATTCCCGTGAATAAAACACAATGTGAGGTCAAAGAACGTTCCGCTACAGATGTAACCGTGCAGATAACGGTGGATGCGGAGACGGTGAAAAATGCAATAGATGCGGCGTACAAACAGTACAGCAAAGATGCACAGATTCCCGGCTTCCGAAAAGGACGTGTACCGCGGGCTTACCTTGACTCGCGCTTTGGTGTTGATCTGTTCACAGAAGAGGCGCAGAAGGACCTGCAAGAGAAGCACCTTCAGGAAGCCCTTGTCGACCTCGATTTGCGACCGGTGACCACGCCGGAGGTAAAGACCGTGTCGTTCGATGCGCAGGGACCGTTCGTGTTCACGGCGTCCTTCTCCGTTCTTCCCGAAGTTGAGCTCCCCGAATACCGTGGGATAGAGTTGGCAGCAAAACCCCTGGAGGGGGTCACGGAAGACGAGGTCAACGGAACGCTCGAAGAGATCAGACGGCGTTTTGCCACCCTTGCCCCGAAAGAGTCTGACACGATCGAAGATGGAGATGTAGTTCACATCAAAGAGGGCGAGAAAGAATGGGACATGCGCGTCGACTCGGAGAACAAGGTTACAGCAAAGATGATCGGCCACAAGGTCGGTGAGACGGTCGAGCTGGAGATCGAACGCGATGAGGGAGATCCGCTGCACGCGACGCTAGAGGTGATGGAGATAGAGCAGGTGGTGCTCCCTGAGATCGATGACGACTTAGCGAAAGACGCTGGCTTCGATTCGCTCAATGAGATGAAGGCCGATATGAACAAGAAGATCGCTGCATCGAAGAGCGAGAGGCGCGTGCAGAAGATCAAGGGCGACCTCCTTGATCACATCGTCTCTCAGCTTGATCTACCTCTACCAGAGAAGATGGTGGATGAGATGGCCGCGGAGGATCTTGATCACTTCAAGAAAAACCTCGAACATCCGGAAGCACCAATGACCTTCGATGAGTATCTGAAGGAGCGGGAGAAGAGTGAGGAAGAGCTGTTGGCCGAGTACCACGAGGACGTAACGCAACGTCTGCGGCGGGAGCTCGTTATGGCAAAGCTAATTGAGGCTGAAGGGATCTCCATATCCGATGATGAACTAGAGAAGATCGCAACTGAGGAAGCGAAGGAGGACGGCGAGGATCCAATTCGGTTCATTGCGCGCCTGAAGGCGAACGACCAGTGGGAAGCCTACCGCACCGAGAAGATAAACTCCCGCATCTTTGATATGCTCTATGAAAACGCCAAACTGATCGAGGAGAGCGAATGAGCCCGCAGATTCCATATGTAATCGATAACCGCGGGCAGGCCGAACGTACGTACGACATCTACTCGCGCCTGCTGGAGGATCGCATCGTCTTCCTGCGCGATCCGATCGACGACGAAGTGGCAAACGTAGTCATCGCTCAGATCCTCTTCCTTGCCGCAAAGGACCCGAGTAAGGACATCAAGCTGTACATAAACTCGCCCGGTGGATCGGTTACCGCTGGCCTTGCCATCTACGACACTATTCAATACGTGCACTGCGACGTGACGACGATCTGCATCGGGCAGGCAGCGAGCATGGCCGCTGTTCTTCTCGCTGCCGGAACGAATGGAAAGCGCCAGGCGCTCCCCAACGCGCGCATCCTCATCCACCAGGTCTTCGGCGGTTCGCAAGGGGTTGCAATAGACGTAAAGATCCAGACAGATGAGCTGCTGCGCATGCACGATCAGATCAACAAGATCCTCGCGAAGCACACCGGCAAGACCCCTAAACGCATCGCTAAGGATACCGATCGCGACTACTTCATGTCCGCGGATGAAGCGGTCGAATATGGACTGATCGATCGGATCATAGCTCCCAGCAAGTAGACCCAACATGGACGGGATCCGCAACTCCGCCAAGGCGATCATCATCGAGGATGGTCGGATCCTGCTGACGCGCAACAAGAATGAGACTGGAATCTTCTACCTCCTCCCCGGTGGAGGGCAGCGCCATGGCGAGTCACTCGCTCAAGCTGTTGTGCGCGAATGCCTGGAGGAGATTGGGGTGCGCGTATCGGTGGGGGAGCTGCTCCTTGTGCGCGATTACATCTCCGACAATCACGAATTCGCGCAGCAGGATAATGATATTCACCAAGTCGAGTTCATGTTTCGCTGTCGGATAGTCAAAGGAGATATCCACGTTGGAGAGATTCCGGACGACTGGCAGACGGGCGTAGAATGGGTAGAGGTCAGCAGACTGGATGATGTGGTACTCTATCCGGTAGCGATCGTGGGATCACTCCAGCGCATCGCGCGTGGTGAGGCTCCCCAAGCCTGTTACATCGGTGATGTCAACTGAGAATTGAGTGATCGGGCGATCCGGCGATTCAGCTTTTCAATCGCTCAATTACCCGATAATCAAATTACTCAATCGGACACTCTTTCATCACAGGCGCCGCTTCAGGAAGTCGACGAGCAAAGTGTAGGTGCGGATCTTCTGCGCAATGTCTGATGATCCGTGTCCTTCGCCTGAAAGCTCGACGTACTCAAAGTCCTCGCCCTCTACGTAGCCCAGTTCAACCAACTTGTCGCGAAACAGTCTTGACTGCTCGATCGGACAGCGCGGATCGTTCACCCCGTGCACCAGCAAGAGCTTGGCTCTTGTATTACCCGCATAGGTGAGCGCGCTGCGCTCCTGCCACAGCTCCTTATTTTCCTGCGGATCGCCCATATGCCAGCGCAGGTAGTACTTGAAGTGCTCCATGCTTTTCTCGTACAGCTTCACGAGGTCGCTGATCCCCACCCAACTTACCGCTGCCTTCCACAGTTCAGGCTTCTTCACTACTTGCATCAGGGTCATGTATCCGCCATAGGAGCCCCCGAATACGGCCAAGCGCTCCGAATCGACGAACGGTAGGCCCTTCAGGTACTCCGCTCCCGCGGCGACGTCCTCCAGATCCATTCCCCCCCAGTCGTAGCGATTCATGTCGCGGAACTCCACCCCATAGCCTGTGCTCCCCCGGATGTTCGGTTCGAGGACGACGAATCCCTGATCGACGAGGAATTGGGGGAAGGGATCAAACGAGCGGAAGAACTGTCCGGTCGGCCCACCGTGGACATCGACGACCGCGGGGAGCTCATCCCCCGGCGCGATGTCACGTGGTGTATACAAGATTGCTGATATGGACAGTCCATCGACAGAGGGATAGTTAATGTATTTTGGCTCGACGAATATATCTGGCTCGATCGATCCGTACTCTGCCGGGATGATGACTGTCCTCTTGCCGTTCTCAATGTCGTACAACAGTAATTCGTTGCGGTTGGTGGGGGACATGTGCGAGACGAGGAGGGCGCTATCGCCGAGGACGAACTCCGATCCGACAGCTAGTCCTGCCGGAAGATCGAGTGATCTTGCTTTGCCCGTCTCCACATCGTAGAGGATCGGTTGCACAACCGCGTCCTGATTGCGCAGGGCGACTAGCCATCTGCCGTTTTCCGACAAGCCGGATGTGCTCTCCTCGATCCCCGGTTCACCGAGCCAGCGCACTTGTCCCGTTTCAACATTGAGAATACCGGGTCGACTTACGCCCGAGGCGTCGGAGGTGATGGCGATGCGCTTTCCATCCGGGAACCACTTCACCGGAGTGTCGATCGAGCCGACCTTCACCTGCAACACGCGGCGAAGGTCGGTCCCATCCTTACGCACGATGTACACGTCCTTGTTCTTCAGTTCCGAGGTCTCATTTGTGGCAAACGTTAGCCACTCCCCATCCGGGCTCCATCCCCCTCCGCCTGTGACCGGGTTGGCAAAGTGAGTAAGCGGCGTAACCTCTGTTCCATCCGGGCGTAGCTTGTACAAGTTCATCTGTCCATCGCGGTTGGAGAACATGACTAGCCACTGATCATCGGGGCTAAACTCTGCTGGAATCTCTTGGGCCTTTGGAGTGTTCGTTAGTTGTGAGACGGCACCGGTTTGCGTATCGATCGCGTACAGATCGTGCTGTTCGTTTCCGCCCTGATCCTTGGCGTAGACGATCGTCTTTCCATCGCGGCTCCAGATAAAGCCGGCGCGCAGCGAGCGGGGGACCTCCCCGTGGCTTAACTGATGCGGCTTACCACTGTGTGGTTTGCCATCAGCTAGATCGAGCAGGTACAGCTCCATCTGGCCCGTCTTGTCCCAGTAGAAAGCAACATGCATCTTGTCCCACGCTGGGGTTGGAAAATAGAAACTGGGAAGACTTGCTAGTTCCTTTAGTGGAATACGTCCTGCACTCAATTGTGACCTCCTTGGAAAACGTGCTGCTTAGGCTACCAGAGCACGAAGGCTAAATCAACTTGTCAAGAAAGATGGGGTCAGACCTTTATTCTTAGGATTTTGCGATACAATGAGCTAACTGAGCAGACCCCACGTGTTGCGAAAAGCGGGGCTTGGTATGATAACAGGTGATAATCCTAAAAATGAAGGTCTGACCCCATTCAAGTGTGCTGAGGGAGCCGATCTCTTCTATAATCCTTGCACCATGACAACCAACGACAAGACTAAGAGTGTGAAGCTAGGGGCGGTGATCACCGGGAGTGCGCGCGGGATCGGCGCGGCGATCGCCCGTAAGCTCGCTGCTTCCGGGTACGGGGTTAGCATCAACTACGTCTCCGGAGAGGAGAAGGCGCGAAGGCTTGTAGAGGAGATCGAGGCTTCAGGAGGGCGAGCGTTCGCGCACCATGCCGATGCAGGCGACTATGAACAAGTGAAGTCGCTCGTCGAGGAGACATCGCGCCGCTACGGCGGGATACGGATTGTTGTCAACAACGCCGGCTTCTCCCAGCACACCACGATCGATCAGATGTCTGTCGACGATTGGAACCGAGCGATTGCCGTCAACTTATCTGGTGCATTTTACACAGTCAAGGCGGCGCTTCCATACATGAGGGAACTTGACTGGGCGAGGATCATCAGTATCTGCAGCCTGCGAGCGATGACGGGCTCTAATCACGGCGCGCACTACGCCGCTGCCAAGTCAGGCCTAATCGGGCTGACCAAGTCGCTTGCCTTGGAGCTGGCTCCAACTATCACAGCGAACGCTATATCCCCCGGGTACACAAACACCGATATGAACGCGGCGGCGCTGGCCAAGAACGGCGATGCGATAAGAGCGATGATCCCGGCAGGCCGGGTCGCTGAACCAGAAGAGATTGCTGCTCTTGCGGCTTTTCTCGCTTCCGAGGAAGCAGGATACATCACCGGGGAGACGATCAACGCCAACGGCGGGATCTACATGCGATGAGTAATTTCAGAAGATACGACGAGAAGAAAGACAAAGAGGCCGCTGCCCGCATCTGGCGCGAGGTCGGCTGGCTGGAGAAGAAAGAGCACAAAGAGGCGATGGAAGCCGTCCTTGCGTGCGGACGCACTCTCGTCGCTGAGGTGAACGGCGAAGCGGAGTCTATGGTCAACGCTTGCCCTGGGGTGTTGCGCTACCTCGAAGAAGACATTCCTGTATCGATAGTCACTGGAGTGACGACCAGCCGCATCGCACGCAAGCAGGGGTTGGCAGGTCGCGTGACAGCGCGAACACTGGCCGAGGAAACAGCGGACGGGATGAAGGTCGCGCTTTTGGGCATCTTTGATCAAGGCTTTTACAACCAACTTGGGTTTGGAAATGGTGCCTACGAGCATTGGTACACCTTTGATCCAGCGGATCTGAGGATCGATATCAAACCGCGCGTTCCGGTGCGCTTGACGACCGCTGATTGGGAGGCGATGCATCGCTGCCGCATCGCGCGCACGCGTCGCCACGGCTCCTGTTCCCTTCTTCCTGCTCAGATGACGCAGGCGGACGCCATATGGACCGAGAACGGGTTTGGGCTTGGGTATCGCGATGAGAAGACTGGCGAATTGACCCACCACTTCTGGGCAAAGGCAAAGGCTATTGAACACGGGC
>JALTFO010000104.1 GCA_027007005.1 Candidatus Bipolaricaulota bacterium
GGTCATGCTCCATCCACATGATCGCTGGCGGCTCGGTGATCCCGTGCTTCTCCAAGTACGGGAAGAGCACGTTCTCTTCGCGTTGATAGTGCACCTCGGTATCGGCGATCTCCCCCGCCAGTTCCCTCAGCTCATCGTCCTGTGCACTTTCCTCTCGCGCGATCTTCCAAATGCGCTCCGCCGCCTGTAACATTCCGCGGTGTTCTCGCAAAAGGATGTGGATCGGGTGCCAGTCAGGAATGTCCGGCTCTTGGGAGAGGGATTCCTTGAACATCGCCATGTGCACATCACACAGGCTCATCAGTTCCTCCCGCGTCGTCCCCTCGCTGACGAGTTCCGCTTCGACCTGAGAGATCTCAAGCGGGGTGATCTCACCCAAGACTTCCTTGAACTCTTCTTTCAGCGCCTCCGGTGACTCTCCCGCGTGCAAGCGCGCGACGATCTTTCGCAGCGCATCCTTCCTCTGGTTGGATATCAGTTCGCTCATTGTCTCTCCTTTGCCGCATCTAGTTTGTCGGCCACAGACTGGATTGTCGTATCTTCCAGGAAATCCCTTATCCTGTCGCGCAATGGATCCCACACATCGTGCAGCGGACAACTCGGGCGCCCGGGACAGGGATCAAGCTCGAAGACACACTCCTCGAAGTATCCATCCCCTTCTATCACCCGCACCACATCGGCCAAAGAGACCTTGTCGGGAGAGCGGGCGAAGCTGATCCCACCGGTCTTTCCCCGCATCGACGCCAGGATGCCAGCACGCACGAGTGGGGGGACAAGCTTGGCCAGGAAGTGCGGAGGGATCTGGCGTGCCTCCGCAATCTCCTTAATCCGCATCTGCCCGTTGTGCCTGGCCAACTCGACCAGGGCAATCACTGAGTACTTCGTTGTCAACGAGTAGAGCATCGTTCCTCCAGATAAAACGATCTTTTTATCCTTTTATAATACTGGCAAAATGCACTTTGTCAAGGCCTTGCGGTGAAACCAGCAATGCGGATTCCGCCGCCAAGTCTATTGTTTCTCAAACATATCCTTTCCTACACCGCAGTCGGGGCAAACCCAATCCTCGGGCAGGCTCTCAAATGGGGTTCCCGGCTCGATACCACTCGTCGGGTCTCCCTCTTTCGGGTCGTAGACGTATCCGCACACCGTGCATACCCACTTATCCATTTCGTTCACCTCCCCTTGCGCATGTTCTTTCTGTACTCGTTGTAGGTCAACGGCTCTCCGCCTTCCTTGGTTCCGGCACGATCGACCGAGGCGACAAATAGCGTATGCGTCTCAAGATCGACCGTGAACTCCGGTAGCACCGTGCACTCGTAGAACGCCTTCGCATCCGGCAGGATGGGAATCCCGTTCTCTCCGGTCTCGTATGGGAAATCCGCGAATTTATCCACGTTACGACCGGACTGAAAACCGAATCGACGCACGACATCCGTCGCGTTTGGGTCTTCACGATCTATGGCGTTCAGCACGAACTTCCCCGTCTCGGCGATCATCTCGTGGGTAAGCGACTTCTTCCCCACTCCGATCGTTATCCGCGGAGGAGCGTTCGTGATCTGCATCGCCGCATCGAGACACTGTCCGTTTGGACTGTGTCCATTCGGACTGTGTCCGGCCCCACCGCCGCGAACGGCGGTGAGGACGTACAGACCGTGCGTCACCTCAAACAGGGCTTGGTTCAGCCCTCCTGAGTCTGCTGTAATCTTGAACTCGCTCATGCTTCTTCACCTTCTGAGCTCGGCGCTGCACCCTGTCGCGCGCTAAGCTCGCGGTCGACCATGACCAGTCCGTGACCGGAATCGCCGATCCGTTCAAGTAATTCCACGACCTTCTTGGTTGAGGATTCCTCCTCAACCTGTTCGGAGACAAACCACTGCAGCATGATCTTCGCCGGGTTATCGTTCTCCTCCTCGGCGACCTTTACCAGCTTATCGATCGTCCCTGTGATGAACTGCTCGTGAGCGTATGCCGCCTTGAACGCTTCGAGCGGCGATGCCCATTCCTTCTGCGGCTGGGCAAGGGGCAGGAGCTCTACTCGTCCTCCCCGCTCGCTTAAGTGATTGAAGAAGCGCATCGCATGCGCGATCTCCTCCTGCGTCTGCACCGTCATCCACTGTGCCATCCCATCCAGCCCTTCGGCGTTGAAGTAGCCGACCATGGACAGATAGAGGTACGCGGACTCCAACTCGTGCTTGATCTGCTCGTTCATCGCATCCTGCATTCGCTTTCCAATCATGTTGTTCCTCCCTCATTGTTTCTTGTGGCAGAACCACCAGTCGTAGCACTCGTACTGCGTTACGACCTTCTTTGCCGCCATAACATCGGACGCCGGCGGGACGATCACCTCATCTCCCACAAGCTCGTTCTCCGGCCAGTTGGCGGGGATAGCCACACCTTCGCGATCAGCGATCTGAAAGCCCTTGATCATACGCAAGAACTCGTCCATGTTTCGCCCCAGCTCTTGCGGGTAGTACATGATCGCCCGCACTGTTCCCTTAGGATCGACGATGAACACCGCACGCACCGTGTTCGTCCCCTTTCCCGGGTGGATCAGGCCAAGCCTACTCGCGATCGCTTCCGTCCCGGTGATGATCGGGAACTCGATCTCCACGTTCAGGTTGTCCTTGATCCAATCGATCCACTTGATGTGGGAGAAGACCTGGTCGACCGATAGGCCTATCAGCTCGGTGTTTAGCTC
>JALTFO010000105.1 GCA_027007005.1 Candidatus Bipolaricaulota bacterium
CCGCCCTTGCGCGCGACGTAGAACCCCTGCATCGTCTTGTAGCGGGGGAAGAGGTCCTTGTACACCCGCGGCATCAGGTGCCCGAAGTGCGGCTTACCGTTCGCGGTCGGCGGCCCCTCAAAGAAGACATAGCGCGGGCCATCTTTCGTACCGTCCAATGACTTCTCGAACGTCCCACTCCCATTCCAAAACTCAAGGACCTCCTGCTCACGCTTTCCAGGCTCTTTGATCAGCTTCTCATACTGCGACATCACTCTCTCCTTCACACAGACGCTATCACGCTAAGTACAAAACCAGGTAGGAAACAACGACAGGAAATACCGTACTGCGCCCCGCTAGCGGGGCACGCTAATATAGATCAGAAGCGGCAAGAAAACAACGCTTATCGTTGGCATAGCAGGACCACTTCTCATGTTAGCGCCGCAAACACAGAGAATCAAGTATTATTCCAAGATTCATTCACAGTGTGATGCTAACGAGAATGCCCTCTAAAGAAGGCTGTGGAGGAGACGTCTCTTGCGCGAAGCTTTTGCTCCTTTCGATTTGGCTGGCGATGACAGATGGAATCACGGAGCAGCCTTCTCGTCGCGTCGGGCTGTGGCTCCGCCAGTATCAAGAACTGGCAACACTATTCGTTCAAGGAGGTCGCAGTCCGCTTCGGGCTCAAACACGGTCCCCGGGCGGATCAACGGAGCGCAGTCACTGACAAAACCACGATGACTTAGCTTCGCCCCTAGATTGGCACGGAACTACGCACCCGTCACGGAGTGTCCCTCGACCTGCATATAATCCCGGAAGACATTGCATAATCTGTTCACATTAACAGGTAATGTGCGAAGCGCAAGGCCAAGGTCGAACAGATCTCGCCCTTTTCGCCGCTGATACAGTGCTCGCAGCTTGGTAGCCAGAAGCTCATCAAGATGATAGATCGGGATATCCCCTCCGCCTTGATACCAGCGGGACTGTACGTCAATGTGCTTGTGCATGATAGGCAGGACCTGCATGTGCTCGCGAGTATTGATCTCGATCTTGATTCGCAACGGCAATGCTGGTTTATCCTCCGAATCGAGCCTGTAGGTCAGCGTGGCAATCCCCTGCCCGATCTTACGTTGTGGCTGCCCGAATCGATCTACAAGGATCTTCCTGATCCGATCGAACTGCGGTCCGATGGGGCCAACCTCGCGCTGAACGAGGTCGATATCCTCAGAATACCGTAAGGGGCTGTCAAGGACCAGCTTGTGCAATGCTGTTCCCACACGCAAGAGAAGGGAGTTGCCAAGCACTTCATCGCTGAACAACATCGTGAGCATAACACTGATGATTAAGATCCTGTTCCACCATAGCGTCAGATTGCCAAGGATGCCCTAAGGACCGCCATTCCGTAATGTATGCACGTGGAATCACAGGTCGGCCTCCGGTTCTTCATTGACGATAATGCGCCAGCGAGAATTCCTCCTCCCGCTACGTTTGTTCAGCGATGAATTAAGGGGTGTGTACGATGGATCTCTGCTCAGTATGGACTCATGGAGTGGCACTGTAATCTTCTCATGTCCAAGGAAATCGAGCATCCAACCAAGCCGTTGCAGATAAGCGCACCTGACTTCATGGTCGGCCGCTTCTACCAGGCGCTCTGGACTCAGCACCTCAGCCAATTCTGCCAGTACGGTGGCTGCGGAATCCATGCTCCCGTAGTGCTTCTGAAACCTGATGAGATCTATTGCCGTCCACTCCGGCGTAGATATTGGGATATCGCTCGTTTGCGTACGCCGGGTCTCGGTCAGCGCCCTTTTCACACCTGCAAAGCGAAGAAAGCGAATCCGGACAGCTCGTGTCTCGATGCTGCAGATCGGTTCACTTACCACTACCTGCATCTCCTGAGGACGTTGATGCGCTGCCCCATGCCATACCGCCGCGGACAGACAGCCGACGTAATACTTCTTACCGAGAAAGTGCATGAGATCGTCAATGAACCATTCTGCAGGGACAGCCCCTGCAGAGCTGTATTCGAGAGAAACGATCACATAGAACCCTCGCCGCAAAGGAAGAATCCGGCCACGAGACGAAGCCCGGTGTAGCGACTTATCCAGTGTACTCGCGGACTGCTTCAACTCACGCAAGGCTTCTTCGCGTGTGAATGTATAGCGCCCACTCCGTTGCAGATCATCGATCCAGCGACTGAGACTCATAGACCTCCCTCTTATGCAGTGTTAAGAATAGCATAAAGGGACAATATGTGTCCATTATTGCGATTTTCGACACGGCACAGAATTGGTGCCGCATCAGATGGACTATTGTGTTGGTTTCACTTGATCCTTCACCATGATCGGGAAGAGCGACTCGATGATCTTGCATCCAGCGCGATCAGGTCCGAGGATGTAGAGGACTTCGATCGTCGCTTCGACCTCATTGACTACAGTACCATCCGGAAGAGTGAGCGGACGAATTACTTGGAACTTCTCCCCCGGTTGTATCCCTTGCCTGCTACCCAACGAGATGATCACCGTCTCTCCTTGAATCGCTGTCACTTCTCCAACCAACGGTACGCCATAGCCATCAAGCCTGACATTTCTCAGGCCCTCGTCACCTCTCAGTACAGGGGTCTGCTCTCCTCCATCTTCGTGCTGCCTCACATACGGCGGGACCTTCGCATCAAGGTATCCCTTCATCTCCTCTACAC
>JALTFO010000106.1:0-1896 GCA_027007005.1 Candidatus Bipolaricaulota bacterium
GTGCAAACACGTTGTTTGGTGACTGCTGCGCGATGCATTTCGTAGGTGGAGTGCCGCCTCTCGTGATCGACGGCTATGTTCGGATCCTCTGGCTCTGGCTGCGATCGTCCTGTTTCGGATATCGTGCAAATTTGCAGGGATCGCGAGGATAGGTTGCCGATCGCAGTATGCCGCCTAGTAGTAGTAACCGAAAACTGCTATCTGTACAATCCAGTTGTGCGAGTGACCATAATTTTCGTACAACCATTGTCGCCAGGCTTCTTAGAATATCAATAAGGTGAGACGTCTTTGTCGATCCTGACCTTGGCTGTGTATCGCGTCACCACCCGTTGTTCTCAATCTCACGTCTGACGACGGGCTTCGGCATCTTTCTCTGCCTGTATTCGCTTTGCTTCTACTAGATCAATCCTGGTTTTGTGACCGTGTTTGCCTAACAACTGCACAAGATTTCCTCCACTGAGTAGCGTAACTGGCAGCCCCTTTACGTACTCGTATGAATCGGGTCCGAAATCCGATGTGGTAATCAAAATCCCCTTGTTTGCACCCTCTTTAACAACTGTGCCATAAAGATCACGTACAGCATCAGCTCCAACCGTATTTGTGTACCGTTTTGCTTGTAGGATGATCTTTCCCCCGCGGATTGGATCGGGGTCAAAGATAACTGCGTCAACGCCCCTATCACGGCTAGCCTGAGTGATCTTCACAATGGCGTCACGCTCTGCAAACTCAGCTTCAAAGAGTTCTCGTATTAGATGTTCGAAGTCTTCCCAACCCATTGCTGCGAGATTTGTTCCCTCGGCTAGACCATTGGCGATGCTCCTTCCTTCAATGAAGCGATCGTCTTCGGTGTCCAGTTGTAGGAGGGGTGCAACAGGGGCGAGAGCATGGAGCTTCGTACTACCTACGCCCTTTAAGCTCTTGAAGCAAGCCTTAGGCTCCACACGGGTCAGATCGATTTCCTCAAATGCCTGTCTTGTTGCTTGAAGAGAGAGGATACACGGGTTAATGTCCCTACCAGTCCCTCGATCCACATCTTTTACCCATCCATTGAAGGTAACAAGATCAAGAATTCCAAACTGGTCAGCGGAGAAAAGCTCATAAGTCGTACGCAGACAAATCTGGTAAGCAACGGAATCATACAGTGCCTGACTGTCTTTCTTGCTGATATGCTTCTCTGCTAAAGCTTTTCGTGTCTTGACATACTTAACCTCCTTCAATGCGGGGAGTACTCCAGGCGAGGGTAGTTGATAGTCGCACACGATGATCTTTGTCTCTGGGTTGTACGCAAGTGTGAACTCGTGAGGGAAGTAGCCGGGATAGTCTGATCGCTCAAGAACAATTGAGAAGAAGTCTTCAACGGCGGCTCGCTCACCCGAGGCTACCGCTTCCTTGAAAGATCTGATTCGGTCTCTCTCAGAAGATTCATGCTGCTCCTTCTGATTCTGCCAATCTGAGACAGCATTCTCCCACGTGACTCGAAGTCGATCATTTTCTTCGCGTATCCGCTTCGACTCCTTCTGCCATTTCTCGAGCTGTGCCGGATACCGTTCAACATCTTCGACGGCTTCTTGCCATCTTGTGTGGTCATACTTGAAGTTTTGGTGAGCTTTCTTTCGCAAACGCGGAAAGAATAGAGCCTCCCACCCAGGTTGGTACTTGTCGTCTGTCTCGATTGGTTCATCCCCGGGTTCCTTTGGTTTGACAGGTCGTCCTGGTTCAAGCTGAAACACGGGTCTGGGCGGCTTGGGCTCTATGAAAGGTGATTCCAACTCTTTCCACTCGACGTTGTGATCAACATATAGCCCATCATGAAGAATGTTCTGAAGTACACTGAGAGAGGTCTGAGCTTCTTGTGTCTGCCGCATAGCAATAAGCTCTTCCGACGTTGTGTCACTC
>JALTFO010000106.1:1906-2664 GCA_027007005.1 Candidatus Bipolaricaulota bacterium
TTCCATTCTTGATCCCAGGATTGAACCTGTGCTGCGGCCTTTGTCGCAGCTACGTAATGCGATGCATCTTGGATAACACGGACTACATTGAGATCCTTGTGGGTGATGACAATCTCGGTTCGTGGAAGGCCTCTTGCCTTACGTGTTATCTGCTCTTTCCAAGTGACTCCTTCAGGAAGCTCTTGTTGTTGTGTCATTTAGAAACATTATAGCGGATGAAGGTAAACACGACTACTCCACGGTTCGTGCCATTCAGGTTCGACCTTCTATGGGTTCGGATCTTTCCTCTTGGTGTTTTGCCCTCTAACTCCAAGACCTGCCGAAATGTCACGTCAGTGAATTACCACTACCGTGGAACTATCTCCTGTTCGGACTTCTCGCACTGTACAACAAGTTTCTAGCCGCTGCTGCCCGATGCATTTCGTAGTAGGTTACGGATCGCCGTATGTCGCCTAGTAGTAGTAACCGAAAACTGCTATCTGTACAATCCAGTTGTATGAGTGACCATAATTTTCGTACAACCATTGTCGCCAGGCTTCTTAGAATATCAATATGAGTAGGAACAAGGAGCGAGCATGATGAAGAGCTATCGAAAGGAGCTGTGGTTTGAGATCCCGACCCGCCGTGCGTTTATCAATATAACGCCGCAGGTGGAGGAGGCGCTGCAGGAAAGCGGGATCGAGGAGGGGCTGTGCCTGGTGAACGCGATGCACATCACCGCGAGCGTGTACATCAACGATGACGAGCCGGGCCTGCTC
>JALTFO010000107.1 GCA_027007005.1 Candidatus Bipolaricaulota bacterium
AGGCGATGCGGGAGGCACCGCCGCCACGGGGGCGGATACCTAGCGGGTTATCGGCAAGAGAGCGCATGGAGAGGAAGCTGCTAACGAAACGTGGGCGGGAAGCGTACAAGCAACGTGGGTCAACGATTGAAGCGGTGTTTGGGCAGATGGTGATGCGGGGGTTGGTGCGGTTCAGGTTACGTGGGTTAAACAAGGCACGTGTCGAGTGGTCATTGTGGTGCATGACGCACAACCTGTTGAAACTATGGCGGAGCGGATGGAGAGCGAGTCAAGCGATGGAATGAGGTTAGGGCAGTAGGTGTCCATTGAGCAGGTCGTGCACCGTCAATGGTGTGTACACCTGCCCTACTGAGAGGGTAAGAACCCGCTACGACTTCTCGATTGAGGAGTCACGATCAATGGAGAAGAAGGGAGTGGGAAAGGCTCGCCCGCGTTAAGCAGGCAACATGCTTTCTTGGACAGGCTCTCATACTGCCGCAGCTATCCCGCAACGAGAGAAACACCAAATCTAAGGGATACGTCCGTATGGGTATCAGTACTAGCTCTATCGGTGTGCGCGTCTACGGGATGGCGTTCATTGCTTCAGGGATTGGCGCTGGTTTTGACATTACCGTGCTTGCGCTTCTGCTTCTTCTCCTTCGGCGAGTTCATCGTGCGAGCGCAGAGCCATGAGTTGATCATCAAGCACAAGAGACCGCGAAGCGCGTGCGCCAGATTGGCGGATTGGTGATAGACGAGTCTTCCAAGAGTGTATTGTTGAATGGAAAGAGCGTCCGGCTAACGCCCAAGCAGTATGCCCTGCTGTCACTCTTGGCAAGCGATGCGGGACGTGTATTCTCCGAGCGCGAGATACTTGAAACCGTCTGGGCTGAATCGGACTACGCCGATTCCAAAGACGTGAAGCAGTACGTCTATCTGCTGCGTCGACGGCTTGCCGAAGCTAGTGACTCGGGAGGGATGCTCGTTGTCAACGTTCCTGGATTTGGCTACAAGATTGAGTATTCGCAGCTTGAAGGCAATTTGACCGATGATTGATTGTACGTTGATTGATCGAGGTGTACGCTGCAATGCAGTCGCGTGTGGAGGTGCTGTAATGATGAAGAGACATGTGCATATGATTGCTTGGGTTGTCGTAGTGATCCTAGTTGGGGCCTGGCTCTCGGTGAGTGCCCAGGATACGACCTCCCCACCGAAAAATGAGGGGCAGCGTGATGCGCTGATCACAATGCTATGCCACATGTCCAGTCAATTGCGGTTGGTGCGGCCGCTCGCAACCTATGCCATCCTATCTCCTGTGCGTAGTGATCAACGGGTGTACGCCCAGTACATCATAAACATCCTCGAAGGATCGCATGGGAAGGACTATGTAGCCCTCCCGGTACGAGCAGATCTTGTACAAATGATGAAGGTATGGGGGATATCAGCAGGCGATCCCGGGCTGATCGAGGGGATGCGCCAATTCGAGGAGATGATCAAGAAGATCCCACGTGATTCGCCGTTCAGTGTTTCTCACGACAGGATTGCCTACGCGGCAAAGAACATCTCCTCCCTTCTCGACACAGCGCTTAACGAGACACGGGCAAGCCTCCATGCCCGCAGCATTGACAATGCATCGGACCACATGCGTCTTTCCTATGCGTGCGCGTTTGCCGCACTGGGAGCAGTCGGAGAGGGAACAAGCCCGGGAAGTGTCATTGATCTCCTCATACTGATTAAAGGTTCAGCCCTTTGCCGCGAGTAACACTAACAACACGCTCCTTCCCAGCAATTACCCTTGTTCAAGCTCTTCGAATCGTAAAGCCTCTCACGATCCATGTTTTGAACGGCACAAACGGCAACGGTGCCCTTGATAGGGGCTTAGGAAGAGACCGTTTTTTCGTCGAGACTTGACACTTACCCCCGTGTTAGGTGTACATTGTGTCGAAAGGGAGGCGAATGACATGAAACATTCGTTTGGAAGGGTTGCTGTCGTCCTGGTTGCTGTGCTGATCCTATCGGCCATAGCGGTGCAGGCTGGATCTACATATAGGACATGGACAGAGCGGTACAAGTTGGGAGAGACGGTGGCATTCAAGATCCAAGACTCAGGTAGTGGCTGGTGGTCCTGCGGCCAGTGCAACACTTGCACTGTGTCACAGGTACTTGGATGGCATATCGCCAATTCCTCTGGACAGACCATCTACAAGGTCGTAAACGACGCTCCGGTGCCGTCCTCGTCATGGCAAGGCACATGGGCACAGGTTGATGTAAACGGAGCAGCGGTAGCAGCAGGAAGCTACACGTTGTATGTGGACACATCTGTTGGAACGCTGACGCGGTTGTTCAAGTTGTACGATCCGTGCAATAGCTGCACGTGGAGCTGGGGCTGGTCATGCAATTCGTGTCAGGAGAAGGCGACTATTGTCACGAACTGTTATTGTCGAACGTCTCTAGTATTGGAAAAGGAGACGACAACGTGTGGCTGGCCGTTCTGGTGGCCGTGCTGCACTTCAAGGTGCCCGTAGTGGACCCCTGCCGGTGACATGGTGGTGGCGCCAGCAGTAAGTTTAACTAATTCAAGGAGGTTTCCGTGAAGAAGAGACTAAAAATCTTGTTGATCTTGCTAGGTATTCTCCTGGCAATGACCGTAGGAGTAGTGGCAGATGATCAGCAGTCCCAGCCG
>JALTFO010000108.1 GCA_027007005.1 Candidatus Bipolaricaulota bacterium
TGGACAGCGGACTCGACATGTACAATCTACATCCATAAGACTCAGAATGGAAAGTGACCTCGTGTGATGGGCGTGAATCTGTTCGATCGCTATCCCCTTGTTTTGCTAGTTCTTTGGCGTATAATGATTATGCAATTTGCGTAACGTATATTGCGTAACGGAGAGAGGCAGGCATGGAGAATCCGTTTGTCTATGGAAAGGTGGCACGGGGCGAGTTCTTTGCTGATCGTGAGGAGGAGAGTCAAGAACTGATGGCCGACATCGCCTCGGGGCAGAGCGTGATCATCTTCTCGCCGCGGAGGTATGGGAAGACATCTCTGATTCTAGAGGTGCTGGACCGCGCCAAGAGCGAAGGCTTCCTTGCTGTCTATCTCGACCTGTTCAAGGTGACATCGGAGGAAGGGTTTATCTCTGCCTACGCGAAAGAGATCGCCAAGCTCCAATCAGGCGGGGTGCGTTCTGTGCTCCGCAGTTTGAGGGAGCTGCTTCCCCGGCTGATCCCTAAGGTGGTGCTGAAGAGCGAAAAGGCTGGGGTGGAAGTGGAATTCGAGTTCGATACGCGCAGCGAAAGGGCTCCCTTGCTCGATGATCTCTTCGATGCGGTAGCGACCATAGCAACGAGACGCGGCAGGAGAGCTGTCGTGGTCTTCGATGAGTTCCAGGAGATCGCCGACTGGGACGGCGCTGGTAACGTTGAGCGTCAGATGCGCTCGCACTTCCAACTACATCAGAATGTCTCCTACATCTTCATGGGGAGTAAGCGCCACCTGATGCAGGGGATCTTTCAGAGCAAGAACCGCCCCTTCTATCGGTTCGGGAAGCACTTTGCGTTGGGAAAGATCCCGAGGGATGAATTCGGTGCCTTCATTCTGAAGCGCTTCGAGGAGACCGGTTTTCAGATTAGTGAGTCTGCTGTCGACGAGATTCTCAATGTCACTGAAGAGCATCCTTACTACACGCAACTCCTTTGCCACATCTTGTGGGACCGGACCCGAGAAGCGAGGACCGTTACGGTGCACGACGTCTCGCTTGCCCTGCAGGAAGTCTTCCTGCGGGAGTCGCACGCCTTCCACGACATGTGGGATATGTTGCCCTTAAAGGCACGGCAGTTGCTGGTGGCACTGGCCAGAGAGGAGAACCCCCAAGTGCAGATCTACTCCAGTGACTTCCTACAAAGGCATGCTTTAGGATCAGCGTCCAGCGTGCAGCGGGCCGTTTCCCGCCTCATAATTGAGGAGATCTTGGAGAAGTTTGTCGGTGGATACCAGTTCACGGATATCTTCTTCAAACAGTGGATCAGAAATGAGGCCATATAAGTCTGCAAAAGGAGTGTGAATGGAAATCCCACTAGCTAGACCTGACATCACTGAGGCAGAGATTGCGGCTGTTGTTGAGGTTCTTAAGACCTCTCACCTTGCGCTTGGCCCTAAGCTGAAGGAATTCGAGGAGGCAATCGCCGAGTACGCTGGTGTTCACCATGCTGTTGCCGTGAATAGCGGCACGAGTGCGCTGCACCTCATCGTCCGTGCTCTGGGGATCGGCGAGGGCGACAAGGTGATCACCACTCCGTTCAGCTTCATTTCCTCCTCTAACTGTATCCTGTACGAAAGAGCGCGGCCGGTCTTTGTTGATATAGATCCGAAGACCCTTAACATAGATCCGGAACGGATTGAAGCGGCGATCACCCCCAGGACGAAGGCGATTCTGGCAGTGGATGTGTTTGGACAACCCGCCGATTGGGATCGGTTGCGAGAGATCGCAGATCGACATGGCCTGAAACTCATCGAAGATTCAGCGGAAGCATTGGGGGCGGAATATAACAGTCATGGGTTAAGAGGTCGAAGTTCAAAGTTCAAAGTTCAAAGTCCAGAGTCGGAAGAACAAGAAAGTACAACACGTAACGGATGGAAGAAGGCAGGGAGCTTTGGCAATGCGGGTGTGTTCGCCTTCTATCCGAATAAGCAGATTACCACCGGGGAAGGGGGCGTGATCGTCACCGACGATGCCCAGCTTGCCCGCGTGTGCCGCAGCATGGCTAACCAGGGGCGAGGTGAAGGGGGAGAGTGGCTTCAGCATGTACGTCTTGGCTATAACTACCGCCTGGACGAGATGTCTGCTGTATTGGGGCTTGTCCAACTCTCCCGGCTGGAGGAGATCGTCGATGCGCGTGCCCAGGTGGCTGACTGGTACGCAAAAGCACTGGCGAACGTCGAGGGGGTCGAAGCTCCTTACGTTGATCCTAGTATGAGGATGAGCTGGTTCGTGTACGTTGTCCGGCTAAGTGATGCGTTCACGCGAGAGGACCGCGATCGTATCTTGCGGAGGCTGCAAGAGAGAGGAATCGGGTGTCGCAATTACTTCGCGCCGATTCACCTGCAGCCGTTTTACCGGGAACTTGGCTATAGGGAGGGAGATTTTCCAATTACCGAACATGTTGCGGAAAGGACGATCGCCTTGCCGTTCTATAACAACCTGACCGAACAGGAGATCGAGTACGTGATCTCTAGTCTGAGATCCCTCCTTTGAATGTCCCTCAGTTGCAATATTCCCGGCATTGGGGTAGATTAAAGAGGAGGTGGGAAGATATGGTGCCTAAGCGGTTCAAGTCTGTAGTTAACGCAAACAGGACGATAAAGCTGCCCGACGATCTGGATGTGGA
>JALTFO010000109.1 GCA_027007005.1 Candidatus Bipolaricaulota bacterium
ATGTTCGTCAGGCTGTGCGGCTCAAGGATCTCCTTCCAGAGGTAGTCAGTTTTAAGGCCGTTTGGATTGGGAGGGTTCCCCGCGCCATCGTTGTACCCCTTGTTGAACGGAAGAAACCACGAAGCCTTCCCCTTCAGGTGCGTGCACATCATCACCTGCGCGTCATCGACCGCAAAGTGCACCGCGCAGCGGCCGAACTGGAACAGCAACTCTCTCGGATCACGATCGCGCATGTACTGCTGCACGGCATCGTCCACCGTCTGCTTAGTGAGCGAATTCTTCAGCTCGAACGTAGCAAACGGCAGTCCATTGATGAACAGACACAGATCGAGCGCCAGTTGTGTCTCATCGCGGCTGTAGCGAAGCTGTCGCGTGATGGAGAACCGGTTCGCCGCGTATAGCTCGACGGCCTTGGCGTTTTCGCGTGAAGGCGTGGCGTAGAAGAGCGTGATCTCATGCGGCCCGTGCTTGATCCCGTTTCTCAGAACGTCAACTACACCGCGTTTGGCCACCTCTCCCTGCAGGCGTGTGAGGAAGCTTCTTCGTGTTGGGCTATCGTTTCGCAGATCAAGAGACTCCGCTACGTCAGGCTGCGTAGCAACGAGGAACTCACGCAGATGATGCAAATCCACAGCGTACTGGCGATCATAATCCTGCGAAAATCCCATCCTGTACCCGAGGCCGCCGTATGCCTCAGGCAGATACGCCGTGTGATCAGGGCTACCGAGGCCCGCTCCGAGAGGCAAGCCGGTCAACGTTGAAACAATGAGATTCTCCAAGCCTTTCTCGCTTGTGTCTGTGGTCATAATGTCCTTTGCGTTCTTGGCGATCAGTTGATGTCCAGATAATGTCCGGATTTGCGATCCTCTTTATGTAGGGCTTCGCAGCAAATGCCGTCAAGTACGTCACTTTAGTCAATTACCCCTTGATGCTTCTTGTCTACTGTGTGTCCGGATCTTGTCCGGACATGTCCGGATGTCCGCCTTTCATTCGCTTTCCGGTCCGAACATAACCTGTGGATGGCCCTGCCCCCTCCCGCCTCAAAAAACCCAGTTTGTCAAGCTCGTTCAGGTCGCGACGCACCTGTCGTTCAGTTACGCCGCGGCCAAACCGCTTTGCGTACTCGGAAGATCGAACGATCTGCCCTTCATGCAATTCAGAGACAGCCCTAGCTTGACGCTCGTTTAAGACAATTCGTCCAGTTGCGGCATACATCGTTAGCCTCACTGCACCACTTTTCTGACTCCAACTTGGACTTCTTGCTCCCAAGCGTTTGCATTCCTGTACGATCATGTACGTTCCACGGCCTACTCTCTCCATAAGCTGGTGCAGATAAAAGATATGGCTGATATCTGGGTTTACAAGAACAGAGCGATGAGACTCTCGATGAAGATCTTGTGCTTTGATCCCTTTCGGGAGGCTACCGGAATTCCAGATCTCGATTCGATTGGGATATACGTATACGGAAACGCTTCCGGAATAGGACACGTAATCCCGATGAACGAGAGCGTTTACTAACCCTTCTCTAACAGCAGAAAAAGGATATTGTGGTTTTTCGTCGCGTGTTAGGCTACCGGGCGAAAAAGTTACGAGTACTGATGTCGACCTGCGGACGAACGCCATCGCGCTCTCAAGAAGAGAGAACGCGGGCCCTTCGAATAGTTGATCGTCGAGGTATGTGCCTCCTTTGTCTGACTCAAAACGCACCGCTCGAAACCGAGTTTGCGGATGCCGAATAGCTACTCTTTCACCGAATAACACGTCCGCCCCATTCGTTAATTGCCCATAACGCATAAGTCCTAAATCGGAAAGGACAGCAGATGTGTCTCTGGAATTCTGAAATACGAAGCCTCGCTTGGTAATAGCATTTTCAACTGTTTGCCTAATAAGGGCTACTGAAAGGTCTCCGACCTCCAAGCCTGGGCTGAGGCGTCGCTCCCAACGTTCCACTTCCCCTGCGCGTCTTTCTACCATTGCTCTGATTGCTTGGGCGTCAGCACGTACCGTATGCGATCCAGATCGCACGTACACCGTTCCGTCGAATGCGTATGGCACATCTCGTCCTGCTGGTACATCTACCACTAAGACGCTTCCGCCTTGCACATCATCAACGCTTACAGTGAGCAAGGCATGGGGAGCAATGTTCTCGTTAAGAGACTCTCTTACTTTATCTGCAGCAGCTTTGAAAATAGCGCTAGATGGCCTTTCGGAAGGATCCACCCCAACCAATACAGAACCACCGAGAGCATTCAAGAGGGCACATACTGCCTTTCCAACCTCTTCAAACGAGGTAACGGAGCGTACAAATACGATTCGCTCGTTCTCTCCTTTGCGGAGCAACGTTTCTGTGGTTTGATTACCCATGTCAGCTACTCCTCATGAAGTCTCTTGGCGATGCCCCGTTGATCCTTTAGCTGTTCTTCCAAGAACCTTGATACGTCATCGTAGCGATAGAACTGAGCAGTTACGAACAGATGAGCATCCTGGTCCTGAGAGAATTTCTGCACCCAATTACCCTTCCTATCCTGATAAACCTGAATATCATGTCGAATTGCCGCCTCGTACATATCAATTACCCGAAGATCACCTAGTACAGCACTCTTCTTCTTGAGCTGAAGCTCTGCGCGCGCCTTCTTCGTTTTGAAGCCCAGATCGTTCAAGAGAGCGCGAGCGAATGAAACATGATCATGCGCCAGAATCCAGCGTGGTTTCTTCAACTCTATTGCACGAAGCAGCTCTTGATGCGTAATAGAGTAATCGCCTTCAAGTACGCCGCTTCCATAGTACGGTGTAATGATCCCCAGGAAAAGATTGCAACGTTTAACGGCGAGCATGCACGATTCAAATGCTGTCTGATTTGGATACACAGGCACCGTGCCTTTGTGTGACATCCAAACTTCATACCCGTATCCACTCAGCAGCGCATAGACCTGATCCAGAAGTTCTTCAATGCCGTAGACTGTTGAGGAAACAAATATGGTCAGCCGCTGCTCTTGTTTCGCCATTATCACCGGTTCTCCGCTTGATCTTCCCTTGGTTCGTAAGTAAGTGCAAGGCGATACTCGCATTCCAATCCAAGCCAGATGTTGGCTGGCACGCCGACTGCTGTTTCGAGCTGCGTGGCCGTGGCACGTGTAATTACTTTGCTGCCCTTGAATATCTGGCCCAGTTCAGCAACCGAAAGCCCTACATGGCGAGCGACCTCATATTCTGTGATCCCAAGTGTGCTCATGACTTCACCTAGAAACTCGCCTGGAGGTACGGCAAGATCGGAATGAATCTCTTTCCTAGTTGCCATAATGCTAACTTCCCTCCTCATGGAATACGAAGACTTCGGGCAAGCGTCTGCGCCTGCCTGAAAGTCGGATATGCCTTACCCAGTTCCCACATGGCAAACTTCTCAGGCTTGACCGGAACCTTCCTTGCGACATACTCCGGTGGCCACTCTAGACGTTCGCGAGCCCAGCGCAGCATAGCTGGATGAATCAATGCTTGCGTCATGGCTCTCTACCCTCCCTCTAGTGTACGATCACTTTCTTCTACCACATTATAACCCCGCACGTCCAGCTTGCCGGTGACCACATCTGCGGTCAGGCGTGTGCGGAACTCGTTGAGGAGGTCAACCGCACGGCGGGTGGCCACAATGGCAGTACCGATTCTCTCGGTCTGCTTATCGAGGAATTCGACGATCGCCTGTTGCTCGTCGAGGGGAGGTCTCAGAACCAACATCCATCCAATGTCGTCCATGTTGAAGTGGCCGACAGTCGACCCCTGCGAAGCCAGCTGGATGTGAAATCGAGGTGGGCCGACATAAATCATGTGGACGAGGAACTGCGCATCGTACCAGTCAGGATTTACCTTCATAAGTACGGTTCGTTGTCCGAGGCAGAATGCATTTCCCTCGGGGATGACGCACGCTTCACCCGCTGGAGCCTCGCGCGTAAAAACAACATCCCCTGGTTGTGGTACTGCTCGTTGCGTCCACTCCAAATATGCCTGTTGCGTCGTGCAATACGTTCCGTCCAACCGAAGGATTCCGTTGCGAACTGCAGTTGTCCGGATGACGCGATATGGACTCTCATCTACTGCGGGGGCTGTATTGTGCTCGCAGTCCACAATACAACGAAGGACTCGCTTCAGTGCAAGGACCTCCCAATGCTCCGGTACCTTGCCCAGCCATTCGACGCCGGAGTCTTTGTATTTGGGATAGGGCTTGCCGGTGCGGACGTTTATTTGGCCGGTGACAGCCTGGTGGATGAGCGCCTGCTTGTATTCCTCGAGCAGCTTGATCCGCTTTTCCCTCGCCCGGATCACCTGCCGAATCCGCCGATCCACCCAGTCCAGGAACCGTACGATGGCGGTTTGTTCGGGGAGGGGTGGACGAAGGCCTTCCAGTCGATAGAGATTATCGGTATAGAGCCGCAGCCGACTCTCAACGACACCTGTCGAAGCAGCCTTAATTCTAGCCTTGTAGACGGGCGACCGTAGAAGGTGGTGGTAGAACTGTGGATGAACTCCTGAACTGAACCTGTAGACGCAGTATGCGGGGCTCACGATACCATCATAGGGAGAGACTCCAAGGCTCCCATTCCAGGCCAGCATGATGTTGACCACAAGATTGTCCGGCTCCACAAGTTTATAGTCCACCAAGGAAGCTGCTCGAGTATCAGGATCGTGTGATCCGTCCGTACGTTTGCGCTCTGTTACACCTGTGTACTGTGAAACCCTTAGCAGTTGCTCGGAACCAGTCTCGGAGCGTCTGTCTACTTCGCGCAGCAGAAACTTGAAGCGCCGCACCTCCCAATGCTTCGGAATCTTCCCCAGCGACTTGACGCCGGAGTCTTTGTAGGCGGGGTAGGGTTTGAGGTTAGTGATCATCCTTATGCCCCTTGAGCATCGAAGGCTGCATAGACCACTTGTTGCAGTCGATTGGGGATCTTTGATCGCTCCACCGCTTCAAAATGTTCCAGCGCAGCGAGCGCCTTTCCCTTCCTTGCAGCTTGGGCCTTGGGAACACCGCATGCCGTCTCGAAATCAGGTGAAAACATTTCGACGTGCCCCAACGGTCTTTCGACGAGATCTTCAATGTGTTTATTTAGTTCAAAAGTCCTTTTCTTAGCATTCTTCTTATCTTCGTTCCACTCATCGGGTATTGGGTCAGGCAGGGGGTCTTCGTCGTGTACTACAAGGTATGGGATTTCGAACGCTCTTGCAACAGCGATGTATAAAGGGAGGTTGTGCTTGGACCCGCAGTCGATGATTGATACATCCGGATCAAAAATATCTAGTTGTTTCGCCAAATACGGCAACACCACTTTTTCTGTCTCACCTTCTACAAATATAACCCGTTTGGCAAAGAACATCTCGCCACGGTCGGGATTTATCCATTGCGCCATGTGAAACCGCTCTTTCCTTTTGTGGATATCATTACCTTCGAACAACTCATTGATACATTGGCGGACGCAAGTTCCCTTTTCAAGGGAAGCTTTGGTGATAATCGCCACCTCCTTGTAATGTTCAAGGTCAACAAAGTGGGTTGAATGTGTGCAGATAAATACCTGATGGTTAGGACCTTCGGCTATTTCACGTAGGGTTGTAGCCAATCTACGTTGTGCGTGCGGGTGCAGAAAGAGCTCTGGTTCCTCCATGGCAAAATACATCGAGTCCGATTGCTTGCGCGCAGTTGGTCTCCCCTGATTGCCGGAACCTTTCACCTCTTGCAGAGTCTTCGCCCAAGCTCGAAGAAGAGCGAACATCATTGCACGTTGCAATCCATGGCCTTTTCGGTCGGCAGTAGTCTTGACCCCATCGTTCACGAGGACATTGGTGCCGAGTTCAAAGAGTCGTTCCATTCCCGGAGGTGTTAGTTCTATATTCACCTTGACGCCCCACGTCTGGAGTTCCTCCTCAATTGACTTTTCGAGTGCTGCCAATACGTTGGTCTCGTGTTCTTTGCCGTCACGGAGATTGAGCGTCTGCACGACTGCTTCCAACTGCCGGCGTGCTTCGCTAAAAACTGGGTTTCTCTCGGCCATTTCACTTACAGCCCGATTCAACAATCGTCCAAAAGTAGTCGTGGTTTTTACTTTGATCTCGTCTGTAAGGTCACGTACTGCCGGAATCAAATAAAAATCTGGTAACACTCCTCCACCGACATTCTTCAGACCCAGCAAGGGCCCTTTTTCGAGAGTCCGCGAAAAGCTAAGCTGATCTCGGTATTGTTCTATGTATTTTTGTTGAGCCTCTTCGATGAGTGTTTTAGTTAATCGGCCACTTGGTGGGACAAGATCTTGTAGCGGTGTTTGATTGACGGTTTCCCGCGATGTGTAATCGCCTACCTTGTCCGAGTTCAGCCATTCCACATCTGGCTGTTCTACGTAGCCATTATAGGAAACTTCGATCGTGCTGTCCCGTATCCAGGCTGTTTTACGGATACAAACAGTTCCATCTGATTGAACATATTTCTTGAAAGTGTTCTTCTCTTGTCCTGTAAGTTCCATAAAGGTTACCTCGACCCAACACTCGTCATCGCCTTGCTCGCGGTGAGCAAAAAAATCTTGTTCCTGGGGCCTAGCAGACGTGGAGAAGAGAAAATCCAGAGCGGAGAGTAGGTTAGACTTTCCGTGATTGTTAGGACCGAGCAAGGTTACGACAGGCAAACATTCCATCTCCAGGTCGCGGATGCTCCGGTAGTTGTGAATTCCTAGGTGTTTGATTCGCATGGCTATCCTCCCAAGATCCCCTCCAACAATCCCTTGGCTTTCTTCTCCACCGCCAGCAGGTCGGCGCGGATTTCCTCCAGTGGCCGCAAAGACTTGGGTTTGTAGAAGTAGCGGTTGAAGCTGATCTCGTAGCCGATCTTGATTGAGGATTCGACGATCCATGCATCAGGAGCGTACGGCAGTACCTCTCGTCTGATGAAGGCATCTATTCCTCCATCTTCAAGTAGCGGGATCTGTTGCGTATCGCGAAGTTCAGTATCCGGCTCGTACTCGACCACGCGCCTGCGTCCGGCGATCTCTGCCTCGAACAGCCCGTGCAGCGGATCTGGTACTGTCCCATGCTTGTGGATCTTCTTGATCACCGGAGGGGCGTCCTCCGCCCGCTCGTAGTTTTCCTTCAGACGCTTTATCTCGGCGGCTTTGTAGACGCGCTCAGGGTCGATGCCTGCCAGGCGCAGCGGCCGCTCAATGGTCACCTTCCAGTATCCGAAGGCTTTGTTGGGGAAGATCTTCGATTGTTCGGTCTCCTCGAAGGACAGGAAGGTATTGACGATGCGGCGAATATCCTCTTCGGACAGCTCGCAGTTCTTCTTGCCCAGGTTCTTGCGCAGCGGTTTGTACCACTGTGTTGCGTCGATCAACTGTACCTTTCCCCTGCGGTGCTCGGGTTTGCGGTTGGTGAGAACCCAGATGTAGGTGGCGATGCCGGTGTTGTAGAACATGTTGAGCGGCAGCGCGACGATCGCCTCCAGCCAGTCGTTCTCGATGATCCAGCGGCGGATGTTCGATTCACCCTGACCGGCGTCTCCGGTGAACAAGCTGGAACCGTTGTGCACCTCTGCGATGCGGCTTCCAAGCTCGGTTTCATGCTTCATCTTGGAGAGCATGTTGGCGAGGAAGAGCATCTGCCCATCGCTGGAGCGCGTGATCAGCGAATACTCAGGATCACCAGCATGCGTGATCTTAAAACGGGGATCGGTCATCCCTTTCTTGCCGCCCATTCGCTCTAGATCGCTCTTCCAGCTCTTCCCGTAGGGAGGATTGGAGAGCATGAAGTCGAATTCCCGCGCGCGAAAGGCATCGTTTGAGAGGGTGGAATACTCTGGCCCACCGATGATGTTGTCCGCCGCTTCTCCCTCTCCCTTGAGCAGCAAGTCGGCCTTGCAGATAGCATACGTCTCTGGGTTGATCTCCTGGCCGTACAGGTGCGTGGCGACCTGTTTACCATGAGCCTTGGCGAGCTCTTTGAACGTCTCTTCGGCAACAGTCAGCATGCCACCCGTTCCACACGCCCCATCGTAGAGCAGGTACGTACCGGATTCGATCTTGCCTGCAATGGGCTCGAAGATAAGGCGAGCCATCAGCTTGACGGCATCACGTGGAGTCCAGTGCTCGCCGGCCTCCTCGTTGTTCTCCTCGTTGAACTTGCGAAGCAGTTCCTCAAAGATCGTCCCCATCGCGTGGTTATCGAGGCCAGGGTATTTCACCGTTCCATCGCCATTCAGCACCGGATTGGGGCTCAGGTTTATCGCCGGATCGAGGAATTTCTCGATCAGCGTTCCAAGTGCGTCGGCTTTGGAGAGACGAGGTATCTGGTGCCGAAAGTCGAAGTTATCGAGGATCTCTTGCACGTTGGGCGAGAAGCCATCGAGGTAGGCTTCAAAGTCGGCTTTCAGTTGCTGCTGGTTCGCGCGAGCGCGCAGGTCACGAAGGGTGAATCTGGATGTATTGTAGAAATCTTGCCCGGCCGCCTGGCGCAGAGGTGCATCTTGATGTGCAATCCCTTCCTTGTCGAGCGCTGCCTTCATGTCCAGGACTGCTTGCTTAGTTGGCTCCAACACAGCATCAAGGCGACGCAAGACCGTCATCGGCAGGATGACATCGCGGTACTTGCCACGCACATAGAGATCGCGAAGCACATCATCCGCGACGTTCCAGATGAAACTTACAATCATCGCGTATTGCGACTGATCCATTACCT
>JALTFO010000110.1 GCA_027007005.1 Candidatus Bipolaricaulota bacterium
GCCTACATCAAGCTGATCCGTGGCACGGCCCCGCAGGTTGTGTCTTGTTACAGTATGTGGCGTCAGTAAAGACCCACAAGCGTGTGCACGAGCCAACCTCAAAGGGTCCTCACCCAAGTATACGGGGGTCGGCCACCGACCGTCCTGCCTTGTTTTCCCTCACCACCAGTATACGAGCTTGTACAACGACTTACGCTCAACTAAGGTCACTAACGCTCCTTGGTGGTTCTTCCCAATCACACAGTCTCCTTCCCAGTCTCCTACCCGACTTCGCTCCTCAACAATCTCTGGCCGCTCGTCAATCGATACCCGGTTAGGTATCTTCCCCCGCCGATCGTATGATCCATAGCGCTTCCGTCTCTTCTTCTGACAACGTGGATGACGGTACAAGTCTCCTCCAGATCTCTTGTTGGCGTAGATGTACTGGTAGATGTATTCGTGACTGACACTGATGCCTTGTTCCAACTTGAGCCGTCCTGATATTTGTTGTGGGCTCCAGTCCATCTGCAGCAACAGTGTCACCTGTATCCATACAGAACCACCAAATCGAGGTCGTATCTTAGCTCGCCTACGCTCTAGCGTCAGATGGTGTGCTTGCTCAGGCTGGTATTCTCCTCCTCTACTGTTGCGCTCTAGTTCCCGGCTAATCGTGGACTTGTGACGACCTAGGAATACTGCAATCCTACTGTCGCTCTGTCCGGCTTGCTTTAGTGCGTAAATCTGGTATCGTTCTTGTTCGGTGAGCTGCGTGTATGTCTTCATCAATGCTCCTTTGATTTACTGGTCTGGGCAGCGCTGGTACTACTACCGTAGCTCACCTCTTTGACCAATTCCCAAAGTTGCACTTACTAGTTGAATCCAAGTGGCGTTATACTACAGGAGCGCAAGAATCTGGGCAATCCCCAGGCACTGGAAACTTGACAACGCCCCTGACCTGTGCTATGGTGGTAGCTAATATGAACGAGGCAAGAGGAGAGTCAAAGGTTTGTTGTTGCGCGAGTGGTTTGTACCGCTCCTCTTTCCTCGTTTACTTTATTATTATGCTGCTTGCGCCTACCTAAGGCCTAGCAAATAGTAGCTAGGTAATAGGTGGGCGTAGATGACTGCAGGTTATCCCTGCGGTCTTTTTTGTTGCAAGGAGGTGATTGATTACTGGGAGTGCTGTTTTAGGTGAAAGGATATATCTATCTTAAGGAGGAAAAAAGTATGAAGAAGATTATGACGTTGGTTGTGCTTGGATTAGTTGTAGTGATGAGCCTAACTGCAGTTGGGGCTGATACAATCAAGATTGGATCATTGATGTCGCTCACCGGGGCACTTGCTCCGTATGGGCCAGCGATCGTTGACGGTGCAAAACTGGCAGTGGAACAGATCAACGCTGCCGGTGGTGTGCTCGGCAAGAAGCTGGAGTTGGTAATCCGGGATACCGCAACTTCTCCGGACGTTGGCCGAGATGCAGCGAGCAAGCTGGTCGAACTTGATCACGTGCAGGCAATCGTGGGTGCTCTGTCAAGCGGTGTAACCATCGCCGCCTCCAGCGTGACCATCCCCGCAGAGGTCGTACTCATATCGCCAGCATCAACATCTCCAGCTATCCCAGCCCTGGATGATAACGACTACGTATTCCGTACGGTTGTCTCCGATGCGGTGCAGGGAGTTGTCATGGGAAGGCTCGCTGTAATGCTCAACTACAGCAAGGTGTCAGTCATCTACGTTAACAACGCCTACGGCAAGGGGCTGGCCGACGTCTTCAAGAAGACGTTTGAGAGCCTCGGCGGTACCGTCCCTGCTTCTGTCGCCTATGAAGAGAACAAGGCTTCCTACCGCGGTGAAGTGGAGAAGGTTACGGCCGGGAACCCGGACGCAATATTCATGGTCAGCTATCCGGTCGATGGGAACAAGCAGATCGTGGAAGCTGTGGAAGCAGGATACCAGGGCAAGTTCCTCTTCTCCGATGGAATGAAGGGAGAGGGCGTAGCCCCAGGGCCGGCGTGCGCTTCCGCGGATAAGCCAGGACCAATTGAAGGCTCATACGGGACAGTAGCTTCCTCCGGTTCCCGCACTGACCAACTTGATGCCGATTACTCCGCAGAGTTTGGCGCAAGCGCGATTCCGTATTATGCTCAAGCCTACGATGCCGTGATGCTGATTGCCCTAGCAATGGAGCGGGCAGGAGACACGAGCGGTCAGTCGATACGCGACAATCTCCGCGCAGTGGCAAACCCCCCTGGTGAAAAGGTCTACTATGGCGAATGGGCCAAGGCAGTTGCGTTGTTGAAAGCTGGCAAGGATATCAACTACGAAGGTGTCTCTGGCGTGGTCGATTTCAAAGACACCGGTGATGTAACTGGTGGCATTACGATTTGGAAGATTGATAAGTGCCAAGTTGTGCCTGTCCTAACCGTATCTGGCTAACATAAGCACAGAAACTCCATCTGCGCCTCCGTTTGGGGTGGCCGTCATGGCCACCCCTTTTTGCAACGGACCTTCATGTGCGAACTTAACAGACAGATGGAAATACTTGCAAAGACCTGGGTGCGTCCCGAAGAACGTTATGAGGGGCAAGTACCTCGCTTGTGCAAGCAGGCATGATAAATGCCGCGAAAGAACCACAACGAAACTGCAATACTCTCTTTATGGCTTGGAGATCGTGAACGAATCCATGACGACTGCCCCAGGAGTGAGGTGCACTTCATTGTTGTAAACGCTCGCCACAGGAATTGCCTCCACACGCATCATCTTCCCCGAGACGGTTACGCGAATGTAGTGAAGCGTTCCATAGCGCCTGAAAACAGTCCCGTTCGCTGCTTTCTCCACTGGATCCTGAAGCGGAGCGCCACCGCCGCCGGTGACCACGTAGTGTATCCCATGCACGAAGAAATGTTCGTAGCAATGCATGTGCCCGTTGAACACCACGTCTACACCAGTATCGCAAAAGATCTGTTCCCACTCCTGCTGCAATGGAACATTTACTCCCCCATCCCACGTGGAGCTGTAGATCGGGTGATGGAAGAAGACAACCTTGAACGTAGCTTTGGACTTGGCGAGGTCGTTCTTCACCCAAGCCACTTGCTCGTGCATCAGCTTGATTGCGTTAGCCCCGGTTATGCTGTTGGAATCTATTCCCACGAAGTGCACGTTCCCATAGTCAAATGACCACCACTCCTCGTTTGACTTGCCCCCGCCTGGAGGTAGAGGTAAGAACTCGTAGAAGTGCGGGCTTGCTTTCTCATGGTTTCCAATCACACAGAGGTAAGGGTGAGAGAGGGCGAGATTAGCAATTGCTTGAAAGAATTTCTTGAACCTCCCAATAGTGGGAGACTCTACTAAATCTCCCGTGTTGAACACCAGTGCAGCGTTGGGATTATCCCTCGCCATCGTGTCGGCAACGAGCTTATTGCGATCTTGATTGGTGCGTGTGTCCCCGTACACCAGGAAGGAAAACGAGCGCATGTTGGGGCTCGATGTCGTGAAGTGTCCGATGCCACTCTTATATACCGCATCTCCCTCATAGATGACAAGCTGGTAGCGATAGGTCGTACCAGGAAGGAGGCCGTCGAGCAGGATGTCGGCCACGCCGTTGTGCGGGTCAAAGGAGAGGGTGTCTTCCCACTTGCCGGAGGCATCGTAGAATTTCGCTGTCGCGTAATGCAGATCGGCCGCCACCTCGCGCGACGTGTTCCATGTAATAGCAATGCTGTCTTGACTGATGACGCCAAGGTTCGGCCCCCAAATAAGCGGGCTCTCCTCTTGCGCAAAGACCACCAGAGGAAACAGCAACAATGTGCCAATAACAACCACCAGCATAGCTCGACGCAAAGGCACTCTCATCTCAAGATCCTCCCCGGCCGCAGACATCAATTACACTTGCTGAGACTTCCACGCGGCCGCCTCATTCTCGCACGTATCGTGATGAAGGTCAATACCAAAAGAAACGGGGCCGCGCGAGGCGGCCCCGTGGTTGATTATCGCTCAGTGTCCTTCTAGCGTGTTGATATCGGTCATCCACATGATGAATCGTACGGTCGTTGAGTAGGTTAGTGCACGACCGACTCGGAAGTTCATGCTCGGTACAAGCGGCCCACTGCTCCCACTCGGTAGCCCCACCACAAACGGAGCCACCAGCGGATGCACCATCATCGCCCGCAGATACACAAAGCTCTCCGATTCATCGAGCGTCCCATCGCCGTTCATGTCCAGCTTCAGGCTCATCCACACGCTCTTGGAACCTGAAACAGTGAACGTGTAGTCCGCGCTCCCCGCCTGTATGCTTCCCTCAAAGACAAGCGTCCTCCCGCTTTCAGTCGGTGTAGGAACAACCCCAAGAGGGACAACTCCTCCACTCGTCGATTGGTTCACTCCTTGGAATGAGCCATCGGTTCTAAGCTCCAAGCGGTAGTTGTGCGGACTGGTCCAGCCGGCACCGGCGTTCACCGTGATATGCCACGTGTCCGTCCCCCACACGAAGATCCCTGGAGTGTTACCCATCGGGGGAGGCCCGGCAATTGGCTGCGGAGGTGTCCATCCACCACTGATCGGGACGCTTGCCTGTGCCATCGCTGTTCTACCCTGGTTGTCCCTCACAAGCAGGCGAACGAGGTACGTACCGGGGGCTGCGTAGCCATGTACAGCCTGCACGCCAGCGCCACCACTCCCATCACCGAAGTCCCAACTGTAGGAGACGATCCAACCACCGGGCGCAATCGATCCACGCGCATCAAACAGGATTCCTTGTCCAACCGTCGCCTGTGTTGGATTGACAGTGAACGTCGCGCTGGGGCCGACACTCTGCGGCTGAAAGACAATCTGCACTGGAGTCGTCTGTCCCGCCAATACCGAGACTTGCTGAGTCTGCGTTTGGTAGCCAGAGAGGGAGAACGAGACAGTGTGCACTCCAACTGCCGCCTGCACCTGCATTGGCGTTGTCCCCACAGCTGCTCCATCGACTGTGACAAGCGCTCCCTGTGGCGAAGACGTTAGCCACAGTATGCCAGTGCTCGGAGCCTGCGAAGCAACGGTCAGCGCCAGCGAGTCCTCAGCGTATTCGCCCGGTGGCAACTGCGACTGCATCGTTTGCAGGACACTGTTGCGGAAGCTGGGTGGATTATAGCTGAGAACAGGGAACGACCCGGAGAACTGCGTTGGGAAGTTAGGAAGAGGACTCGTCGCAGCAAATGCGTACAGAGTCTCGTTTCCTGTTGGTTCACTCACCCGCAAGGTATATCCGCCGCTCGAGAGACTGTGTGTCCCCGCCGAAACGCGATTGTTGCGCTCGATGTAGTTCGGGTAGAGGAGACTTAACTTACCAGTGGCGTCCGCCTCACAGATGTAGACGTACGCTTCGCGGTTCAATGTGTAGTTAATTACGATCGCCTCACCCACCTGATACAACGTCTTGGGAAGCGAAAGTTGGATGGTGAGCCCAGGGGCTGCCTGCGCAACTGTCACATTATGTATAGCCGTGTTACTTGCACCGTCGTTGTCAATGACGGTCAAGCGAGCCTGGTACGTTCCGCTACTCGCATAGGCGTGTTGTGCAATTGCTCCACTGCTTCCTGTCCCATCGCCGAAGTTCCATTGATAAGAGACGATCGATCCATCAGAATCGCCGGAACTCGACCCGTTGAACGTCACTTGCTGCCCAACATTGGGGGCAGTGGGGGAGTACGAGAACGCTGCGCTCGGAGGCTGGTTTGACGGACCGGGAACGCCACCGAGCTGATGGAACTGAACTTCATTGATGTAGAATTTGATGTCCCTGGGTACGCTGTTTCGCCTGGCTGTTATCCTCATTGCGCTGATAGACCTTGCACTAAACGACACCGTTTTCCAGGCTCCCTCGGAAACAGATGCATTATATACATTTGTCCAGCTATGGCCCGTATAGACATCCACAACGATCGTGCTGTACGCCCACGCGCCATAATCATCAGAAACCATAAATCTAACGCCGTCGCACTGTGTCGGTGCGCTCAGTCTTAGCTCAAGCGGAGTCGTCCAGACGAATTGGCGCAGTCCTATGCGTGTAAAGGCAGCGGTATCCGGATTGCCATCGTAGGCTCTCTCTGAGTAGAGGTATAGCCCACTTGAATCCGTGTACCCGACTGGGCTAATCCATCCCCCTGCGCTGGGAGCAGGAGCGGTGACCGTCACAGATGCTGTGTCGGTGTCGTGCGTCCCCGTCCCTGTCACCGTGAGCGTCACTGTGTACGTGCCAGCGCTTGCGTAAGCGTGCGTCGGATTGACGCCATGCGCGCTTCCTCCATCCCCGAAGTTCCAAGTGTAGTCACTGATCGCACCACTAGAGCCGGAGCCGTTGAACGTAATCGCATGTCCGGGAGCCCCAGAGTACGGCCCTCCTGCATCAGCAGCCACTGGCTGCGAGCCTTGCTGCACCGTTTCTTGGCCCTGGTTGTTGGACTCGTTCGACTCTGGAACCTGGTTCGTATCATCCACAGTGACTGTGAACGTCTCTGGAGATTGGGTCAGCGGGAGAACGAGCGAGATGTTGGTCGATCCGCCAGCGGACAATGACGTGACGTACTTGTTCACGCTCGATCCGTTTCCACTAAGTTTGACACGGAATTGCGAGGCGTTAGCGGTTCCTTGGTTTCTCACAGTGACAAGGAACGTAACGTTCGCTCCAATCGTCGGCTGTGCCGGAGAGTGGGTGATTCCCGCTACTACTAAGTCAGCCTGGGCCGCGGTAGAGACGTTCACCTGCTGCGTCATCGTATCCGTGGCTCCGTCGTTGTCTCTGACGGTAAGGCGAACGGCAAACGTTCCCGTCGTAGCATATGCGTGCTGTGTCGTCACTCCAGATGCTGTAGCGCCGTCGCCAAACTGCCACGCGTAGTTTACGATGCTTCCGTCGCTATCCGACGATGCTGAAGCGTTGAACGAGACGGATGATCCCACGGTCGTCGAGGATGTGCTCATACTGAAAGCCGCATGCGGTGACTGATTAGGCGCTGCAATCGGAGTGAGGACCAATCTTCCGTGCCCGTAGATGTACGGTGAGCCCATGGAGACGGTCTCGGAGAGGAGCTCGCTTCGTAGAGCCGATTCTGACATGGATGGATTCTCGGAGAGGAGAAGTGCTGCCGCACCGCTGACGTGAGGGGTGGCTCCAGATGTTCCAGCAAAGGTCGTATACGGGCTTGTACCGGTCGTGACGTTGTCCGGTGCGCACAGGTCAGGCTTTGCTCGACCATCGTTCGTCGGCCCTTGCGAGCTGTACGGTTCCTGCGGACCAGACGAGTAGTGGCGGTAATCAATCGCACCCACAGTTACTACCTGAGCAACGTTTCCCGGTGCTAGGATTGAACTTGAGGCGATCGCTGGCGACAGATTCTGGTACAAATTGTAGATCTCGATTTTCTTGCCACCGGTCCCCTTCACTCTTACGTGGTAGGTGCCACTGGAACTGGCGGTGGTGATGATCGACTCAGTCGGCTCCTCTGTCCCCGTTTGGTGCTTTGTCGACGAAGCGACAACATTGTTCGATGGATCATACAGGTAGAGGTCGTAGTCGGAAGAGGCCCGCGGCCAATCGTTCCACGTCATGTACAGGATGATCTGTTGCCCGGCACTGACAGAGAAGCTGACCGACTGATCATTCCACCCATCTGAATTGCCATCGCTAAAGGTTCCTTCCCAGTGACTCTGCGCTTCGTTCCCGGCGGCGTTCACCCACAGGATTCCACCCTGAATCGCCCGCTTGGCGATGTTGGCGATCGTTCCCGTCCCATCATAGAAGTTGGTGTTATACCATCCCAGAGAGTGGTTGATAATCTTGATTCCATTGTTCAGGCAGTATGTGACCGCCTGATCGAGGTCAACCTCATCGGCGATCTTGATCAGGTAAAGCTGAGCATCCGGAGCTATCTCATGCACAATCTCGGTAACGGCGGTCCCGTGGGTGATACCGCTGATAAGCCCCGTCCCGGTCACGTCGTACTGCTGCACCGTGGTGGGGATGTCTCCCCGCGACTGTGCCTGTGATAAGCCGGCAAAGCCGAGATCGATGATCGCTACTTTCACCCCACTCCCAGTGACACCGGAAGCGTGCAACACATCAGCATTGATCGCGTGGATTCCTTGCCCAGTGATCGACATAGTGTACGGCGTATATGGCGGCCTGATAAAGGAAATCCCACCAATCTGATTAACAATGGTAGAGAGCTGCGAAAGCGGGATACTCACCTTAATTAGGCTCGTCGAGGCTTCGATCGAAGACTTACTCACGCCAAGGGCGGATAGCGCAGCAACACTAGCGTTGCTCGTGCGCCCGCCCTGCGGTTCGAGGACAACAGTGACTGTAGATGTTGCAGCAGAGAACGGGACGCCGTACATCTTCGCCAGCCCACTCAGCGCGGTCTGTGCCTGCGCTGGGAGCTTGCTCATGAAGTTAGCAGCCATCGCTCCAACCGTCGAGTGCACCGCTTCAAGGAGAGTCTCCAGCGATCCGTCAAGCTTTGGATTATGCTCAGTACGAGCGATCTTCGTCGTCTCAAACGACTTGATCATCGCCTCCGGGCTCACCTTAGATGGCGATGGCTTCTGTGTAGCGAACCCCGGCTCTCCTGTGAGCGAAGAGAGGAACGAGATCGCATCCTCTTCGTTATCCGGCCAAGAGATGAGCGCCAGGAACCAGTCGGGAGCAAAAGGAATGATCACTCCAACGGGCCGATCGCCAACGTACATCAAATTCGCGCCAGCATCAATAAGCTGCTGCTCGTAATTGCTTAAGTCAATCACGTACCTTTGCAGGCTACGTGCCCAATCCTTTCTCAGCATGACCAAGTTGACCTTCCCTGCGTGGGTGGTTTTCTCGATTACCGCCTGCTGAGCGAGGCTGTTTCCCGGATAGGGATGGATGTTAACCTTAATTCCCGTGTTTGACTCAAACGAGGAGACAACATTGTTCCACTCATCACGTGTTGTCTGGTCTATCCCCACTGAAAGTGGAGATGCCGCAAAGGCTGGGACAACACAAACAAAGGCAAGAAGTAGTAGTATGAGTATGCGTTTCATCAGCTCCTCCTATGGCACAGCCGGTTGCGGCTTGTACGGAGAGCGCACATACCCGATCGCGCTGTCGCTTGCCAGCTTTACAAGATCCTCGATTGGAAGCACGAGTTTGGCGAGTGTGTTCGTCTCGCTGACAACATAGGGTGTAAACTGCTCAGGGACCGTACCCGCGGGGACCTTCTCTGCGACAACAGTCACGCGAAGTCCAACCCGTGCAAGGTTCATCTTCTCCGCGGCAGCCAGCCAATCAGGGGCGATCATGAGGTTATACAGATTGGAATCGATCGCCACTCCCGCCGGCGGAGCCTCAGACTTTTCTGGATTGAGGACGAAGGTCTTGTACTCCATATCAACCTCAGATCCGACAACGCCCATATGCTGCAGTGGCATTAATACATCGTTTACTAGGTCAGATGCACTCATGTCCTGATGCGGGATGAGAACAAGATCGTATCCCTTTTCACCGGGGCGAACCTCGTAATCAAATGCATCTCCCTGTGAGCGTAGCAGGAAACTCGTCCCATCAACGTACAGTAGTGACGGTGCACCGATAAGGTCGGCTTCAGCTTCCTGTGTTTCCTTTGTCCCGCGATAGGCTGTTAGCCCAGCATCACTAAGGACAACCACGGTGAAGCCCTTTTGCTGCCCAGTTTGAACAAGAGATGACACCTCGCTAGTCACTGCACCGATTGAAATCACGTAGTAGTTTCCTGGAGAAAACAGCGTCTCCTCCGCGCCCGCGCTTACTGCAAAACCAATTAGCAAGAGCAAGCCGGTTGCCATGCCAAGAACGATAGACCGTTTCATCTTGAAAGCCCCCTTTCTTATCTTGTTAGGATCGCTAGAATCTACACGGAAAGCATCGAGAAGTTTCGTAGTGCACACGAGGAAGTGATCTCAACGGCTTGCAGACTACGCATCAGTGTCCCCTGCCCAATTTGATAGCGACCGTATCGTCTACGGCTGTGCCGCTTTCATCGTGTTTAGGAAACGTAAGTAGTCGGAATCACTGGACAGCACGATGCTCGTGCTGTCCTTAAGTGATGTCTTGTACGACTCCAGGCTCCGCCAGAATCTGTAGAACTCGGGATCCTTGTTGTAGGCATCAGCGTATGTCTCGAGAGCCTGTGCATCGCCCTCTCCCTTAACGGTCTCTGCTGCCTTGTTCGCATCAGCGAGGATGATTTCTTTTTCTTTGTCTGCGTTTGAGGTAATCTTTTTTGCCTCTTCTTCGCCTTCAGCACGCAATTGTGCTGCGATCCGCTCGCGCTCCGAACGCATGCGCCCATATACAGCCTGTTCGATTTCGCTTGGAAGATCAGCTCGCTTGATGCGCACGTCAATCAGATCGATCCCAAATGCCTGCAGCTTCCCTTTGCTGAGGGAAGTCACCTGGTGCAGGTAGTCCAATCTCTTTGCCGACACTATTTCGTCCAACGTATGTTTCGCAAGGATGTCGCGCAGATCGGAGTACACGATGTCGTCGATTCTGCCCTGAGCACTGGCAAGGCGCCCACCATTTGCTTCGATGAACGTCTGTGGTTTGCCGACCCGCCAGATGGCGTAGTTGTCAATAGTTAGCCTCTTCTGGTCGGATGTCAGAATATCGCGCGGTTGAATATCGTAGTTTAGAATCCTGTCATCAAGGTAGACCACATTGTTGACAAACGGCACTTTGAAATGCAGACCGGGATCATCCACTACCCTAACAATCTTCCCGAAGCGCAGCACCGCTGCCTTCTGCGTTTCATCTACCTTAAACGTAAACAAGCTAAAGAGAATAATTAAGAGGACAACAACACCGCCAAAGATCATGAGCTTTTTCATTGCGTCGCCCCCTTCTTCAGAAGCGCGTCAAGGTCCAGCAACTTCAGCACAGCGCCTTCCCCCTGCGGAAGGATGATCTTGTCCATCCCTGGCAGTATTGCTTCCATCGTCTCGATGTACATGCGCGTTCTCGTCACCTCGGGACCAAGCTCATACTTCTTGAGTACCTCCAGAAATCGGGATGTATCTCCCTCCGCTCGCTTCATCCGTTCTTGCTTGTACGCCTCCGCCTGATTGCCAATCTCCTGCGCTTGGCCACGCGCGCGTGGGAGGATATCAAGAGCATACTTGTCTGCCTCGTTGATCGACTTCTGCTTGTCTTGGCGTGCGCTGTTCACATCGTCGAATGCGGAGACAACTTCCTCGGGTGGTTTCACGTCCTGTAGCTGCACGTTGTCGATGACAATGCCCGATTCATAGGTATTGAGCAATTTCTGCAGAGAAACCATTGTATTGGCTGCAATGACATCCCTCTCTTCGGTCAGTGTCTCATCGAGAGTCTTTGTTGCCACCTGTTCTCGCAGCACAGCCTCTGCGCTCTGCTTGACAATTGCGTGAGAGTCGATGAGGTTGAATGCGAACTGCTTGGCATCCTTCACGCGGTACTGCACAACCACTTCCACATGGGCAATATTCCCATCGCCGGTGAGCATGAGTGCCTCCGTCTTCACCGTTTGGTAGCGCGGATTCGGAGCGGGAGAGACTGTTCGGAAGCCGATTTCTTCCTTGCGCACTCCAAGTACGTTCACAGTAACAACACTTTCAATTGGCGCTGGCAGGTGGTAGTGCATTCCGGGGCCGGCAGTCGCCACATAACGCCCAAATCGCTTAACCAACCCCACATCTGAGGGACCAACCGTGTAGATTCCTGTAAGCAGATAGATGGCAATGATGCCGGCAATCACAACCCAGGCAACCCAACTGCCTGGTTGCCAATTTGGTCTAGGTGAATCGTCATCCCGTTGTGAGCGCCCCTCCAGTAGTCTATCGGTAAATCTACTCATGATTGCCTCCCACAGCTTTGGTATATCGTATGAGGATGCGAGCGGGTGATGCAAATATCTTCCTATTGATAATGAACTCGCTTCTGCGTGATCTGCATTTGGAAGATGGTGAATGCGAAGATTATGAAGAACAAAAGAATCGATGCAGCGGCGGCTCGCCCCATATGTTGGGTACCGAAGAAACCGGTATTCATGATATAATAAACGAGGCTCTCAGCACTTCGGAGCCTGCCTGATGTTCCACTGAACAACACGAAGATCTCCGTAAAGACCTTGAACGACCCAATGAGTGAGATGATGAACACAAAGAAAATTTGCGGTGTCAGCAGGGGAACAGTGATCTTGCGCCATACTTGAAACCCTGAAGCACCATCTATCTTTGCCGCCTCATAGTACATCTTATCGATCCCCTGCAAGCCAGCAAGGAGGATGAGCGCTTCATAACCAACAAAACGCCAGACACTCATAACAATCACTACAGGAATGGCGAAACGTGTGTCGTTGAGCCAGTCGATCATGTGCACACCGAACAGGCCAAGGACATAGTTCAGAAGCCCATACTGCCAGTTGTATATCCATTTCCAGACCATCGACACAGCAACCAGTGGAGTGATGTAGGCAAGAAAATACGAGGTGCGCGCAAAAGAGAGGAACTTTAGCTTTTTATTGAGGAGGGTCGCCACAAAGAGGGCAATGATCAACGTCGCCGGCACATTAATGCCCACGTAGTAGAACGTGTGCCACAGTGCGCGCCAGAAGTACCTATCGTGAAATATCTTCGTGTAATTGGCGAGCCCAATAAACGTCCCTGGCGGTCGGATGACGCTCCACTTGAAAAGGCTCAACCTGAACGCGGAGAAGAACGGATAGAAGACAAAGACCCCGAGGATAGCTAACGCGGGCAGGAGATATAGGTAGGCCATCCCCGTATCCTTCCAGTACGACGAAGTCCTCCATTCAGCGGGAATCGTCAGTCGCCGTCTCTTCTTAGGCTCTATGTTGGTCATCTTTTCCTTGATGCAAGAAAAGGTCCGGGGTGATGCCCCGGACCTGGTGATTTTAGTCTGTTAGAAGATCCTGAATCTGTGAAGCAGCGTCGTCTAGTGCAGCCTTCGGCGTTGCATCACCCGTCATGACCTCTTCAAATGCAGTACCGATTGCTTGGCGCATATCTCCATAGTTTGGATGGAGAATCTGTGAGAAGCCATCGAGCATCTGCGCAGACATCGCTTGCTGATAGGGATGGCTTGCAACGAAGCTCTCCCACTCTTTCGTCTCATAAGCAGACTTGATTACGGGCTGATAGCCACTCTTCTCCGCCCAGTAGATGGTATTCTCGGGGCGCAGCAGGAATCGAGCGAACTTGACCGCAGCGTCCTTCTGTGCCTGTGTCTGGTTCATGTCGATCAGTGCAATATTGGTCCCTTGGATTGCCGACTTCTGGTTCGCTGGCCCCGCCGGAACGCGGGCGACCCCCATCTCGAATCCACCGGTCTTGGCTGCCTTATTGTTGTAGTAGTAACCAGCAGAACTAGCGATAAACATGCAGATTTGCCCAGCGGCAAACGGGTCGTTAAGGTAGCCGCTAGTAATAAGCGAATATGGGGCAAGGCTCGCTGCAAACTGCATTGCTTGCAGCCCCTTATCGTTATTCAGCGTGACCTCAGTCCAATCCTTATTTAGGATGGACCCGCCAGCTTCCTTAAGCAAGGTGAGGAACTGTTCTGGGTTGGCCGATGGGCGGAATGCCGTTCCAAATTGATCGATCACACCGTCCCCATCCTTATCCACTGTTAGATCCTTGGCCATCTGTAGGTACTCAGCCCATGTCTTCGGCGGGTTGGGCACAAGGTCCTTGCGATAATAGAGGACCATGATGCTCTTGTTGAACGGAACAGTGGTCAGAACACCATTGTACGTATTGCTCGGCACTAGCCCGTCTATGATATCGGCCTTCTCAGCAGCGGTCATATGCGGGCCAATTGGATAGAGGATGTCGACAAGTGGCGTTATCATGTTCTCATACAGCTGCGCCATCGTAGGAGGATCCCCCGCAGCTACGGCAGCGTTGATCTTCTGCTGCAAAGCTCCGTAGTTACCCTGGTAGACAAGATTAACTGTGATATTTGGGTTCTCGGCCATGAAGTCATCGGTCAGCTTCTGCAGGGGAGGTTGGAAGTGAGAACTCATGGCGTGCCAGAACGTGATTGTTACTGCGTCATCTGCAAACGCAAACAGCCCAAACAGAAATACGAAGATCATCCCAATGGTTAAGACTTTCCAGCTTTTCATCATGCAGCCTCCTTAGATAGTACTTCCTGATTTACTGCCTTCTAGTTCCTCGTAATCCTGCCTACTATCACCTCCTACATGTTCTTCTTGTTCGTACTACTTAATTCCAGTCCTCGCTATGCCTTGAATAAATTGCTTTTGTGTAAAGAAGAACAAGATGAGAATAGGGATGATCGCTAGGACAGCCGCGGCCATCAATTGCTCGTAGACAGTCCCTACATCCGAACTGAAGTATGTTAATCCGACTGGAACAGTACGCATCTTTGGGCTGCTCGTCATTATCAGTACCCACAGGAAGGCATTCCAGCTTCCGATGAACTTGAGGAGAGCGACGGTCATGATCGCTGGTTTGGACAGAGGCACAACGATCTTCCACAGGAATCTGAATCGAGAGCACCCATCAATTCGCGCTGCGTCGAGCAATTCATCGGGGATCGAGCGGAAGAACTGCCTCAGCAGGAAAATCCCAAAGACCGATGCCAGCCAAGGAATGATTAGAGCCTGGTAATGGTTGTACCAGCCAAGGCGTGTGATCGTTACGTAGTTTGGCACAAGGAGCATTTCCCCTGGTATCATCAACGTTCCCAGCATGATAGCGAATAGGACGTTCTTACCAAAGAATCGCATCTTGGCAAAGGCATACGCGGCGAGAACACTCGTTATTAGTTCACCGATCGTCGTCGTGACGGCAATAAAGAAGCTGTTAAAGAAGTAGTATCCGAACGGCGCAGCATTCCATGCCTTGATGTAATTAATCCACTGAAGGTTAGACGGAATCCACTTTGGTGGAAACTTCATCACCTCAGTGCTTGTCTTCAGAGACGTGGTGACCATCCAGAAAAACGGCAGGAGCATTATTGCACAGCCAACGAATAGCAGTGTATACACAATAAATCGGTTACTGAACTTACGAAGGTTGTTTCTCTCAAGAACAAGCTGCCTTGAAGCCAAATTTCCTCCTTGGGTCAACATGAGGATTATATCGATTGCTGTCGCAAGTGACAATAGCTTTCTCGTGTACAATGTAACGAGCATTACAGAAAGGACAAGGAGGCGACCGCTTTGCTGAGCATTCAAGAGGTTTCTAAGACGTTCTCCACTTCCGGCGGCGACCTCCCTGTTCTAGACAAGGTCTCCTTCGAGATCGAGGACCACGCCTTTGCGTGTATAGTAGGCCCGTCGGGATGCGGAAAGACGACCCTGATGAAGATCCTTGCGGGGATACTCCCAGTCGACTCGGGTGAGATCGTGGTCCACGACAGACAGGCCAAACTGCGAGCACAGGTTGCCTATATGCCGCAGAGCGACACACTGCTTCCGTGGCGCACGGCGTTTGCTAACGTCCTTCTCCCCGCCCAAGTTGATCGCCGATCCCGCGTGAAGGCGATCCGCGAGGCAAAGGACCTGTTTGCACGGTTTGGTTTGAGTGGTTTCGAAGGCCTATATCCAGTGGAACTATCCGGTGGCATGAAGCAACGACTTGGACTGATGCGCACATTCCTCTCCCACCGTGAAATCCTCCTTCTTGACGAGCCACTCGGCGCACTGGATGCTCTTACCAGAGCCCACCTGCAGGATTGGCTCCTTGCTGTATGGCAGGAGATGGAAAAGACAGTACTCCTTGTCACGCACGACGTGGAGGAGGCCTTCTTGCTATCAGACCGCATTATCTTACTATCGGCAAGACCTGCTTGTGTGCACAAGAATCTTGCGATAGAGCTTCCGCGGCCTCGCGCGCGCAGCGATGCTGTGCTCGTGCGACAAAAAGATAGACTGCTACAACTACTCTTCACCGAGGAGCACGATGTTTAGAACAATGAAGCGCTATGTTGCCACACTGGCAGTGCTAGGGATCTCTTTTGCGCTTTGGGAAGCAGGTGTGCGCCTGTTTCACGTTGCGCCCTACATCCTTCCTCCCCCAAGCCGCATCATCAGTGTCTTCTATACACACTTTCCACTCCTCCTTGGACATGCCAGCGCAACACTGATTGAGGTGGCTCTCGGCTTGTTGTTTGGAGCACTGGGCGGGTTCGCACTTGCTGTTCTCATCTTCTACTCACGCACGCTCGAACACGCGCTGTACCCACTCATCATCGCTTCGCAGATGATTCCGGTCTTCGCAATCGCACCACTCCTCATAATCTGGTTTGGTTATGGGTTGTGGCCAAAGGTGACCGTTGCTGGCCTAATCGTGTTTTTCCCGATTGTGGTAAACACGGTTGATGGCCTGCGTTCGGTCAATGAGGAGACGATTGATGTCTTGCGCTCACTCGATGCAACGAGGGTGCAGATCTTCGCCTACGTCCGTCTCCCAGCGAGCCTTCCGTCGCTCTTCTCCGGACTAAAGGTGGGAGTTACATTAAGCGTGGTGGGGGCAACAATTGGTGAGTGGGTCGGTGCGAAGAAGGGCCTTGGTTACCTGATGATCCAATCAAATGCTCTCTTACGAACCGACCTAGTCTTCGCGGCTATCCTGATGCTTTCGCTTCTTGGGTTGCTCCTGTTCGCTCTTGTTCGCATAATGGAGAGCAGATTTTTGCGCTGGATGACACCACGCGGCAGCAACAATGACAGGAGACCGATGTGAAAAAGTTGATTATCGCTCTTATGTTTCTTGTGGGCCTTAGCTTAGGAGCGTTGGCTCAGCAGCACTTGCAAGTAATGCTTGACTTCTTCCCTAATCCAAACCACGTGCCGCTGATCGTAGCGGCAAGCCAGGGTTTCTTCTCCGATGAAGGACTAGATGTTGAGATCGTCGTCCCCGGAAACCCGAGCGACCCGATAAAGCTCGTCGCAGCGGGAGCTGTGGATATAGCCCTTACCCCACAGATCAACTTATTGATCGCTCGCGACGCTGGGCTTCCTGTGATCGCAATTGGATCTCTCATTGGGTCACCATTGGGGGGACTGCTGGCGCTGAAGGAGAACGGAATTTCGAGCCTCTCCGACCTGCGTGGTCGCCGTATTGGATATTCCCTCGCCCCGCTGGAGCCGATCCTGTGGCGCACGATGCTCGCCTCAGCAGGGGTTAGCCCTGGCGAGTATGAACTCGTAAACGTAGGGTTCAACACCGTCCTCTCTCTCCTCTCGGGGAAAGTAGACGCCATCGGTGCCTTTCGCAACTTCGAGGTGCCGCAGGTAACGCTCGCCGGCCATAAAGCGGTCTTCTTCCCCGAAGAGAAGTACGGAGTCCCACACACAGAAGAGATAGTGATTGTGGCGAATGCCGGTAGGGCAGCAAAGGATGCCTCTTTGATGCGGGCCTTCCTTGCCGGACTGGCGCGCGGGATCGCGTTCACCGTAGAGCATCCAGAAGAGGCGTTCCAAGAGTTCACGGCAGCCTATCCGGACCTCGATGATGCCCTAAATCGCCGCGCGTACGCGATAACGCTTCCACTCTTTAGCAAGGGTGCACGCCTCGGCCCAGAGGCGGAGTGGGAGGTTTTAAAGAGCTATCTACTCAAGAATGGCCTCATCAAGTCCGACATTCCGCTTACAGAAATCTATAACAATGAGTATCTAGAAACGAAGTAGTGGGCGAGAGATGGCAAGAACCTGGAGGAGTAAGCAGAGTTCGTAGGAGCTGTGGAGGGGAGAAGTTGTGAACGAATCGATTCATGGCTGCAATGATTGCCTCCTTGTGCGACTTGCCGTTGTATCGACGACGTTGATTCTACGCAACAGCCCAACGTGGCAGACCTGTCTGCGTGCTGATACGCACAGGTAGACAAGCTGCCACGCTACGAGGGCCAAGGGAGGATATTTGTGATGAAAACAATGCCACAACAGGGACGATTGGAAGTGATCACTGGCTGCATGTTCTCGGGTAAGACAGAAGAGCTGATCCGACGATTGGAGCGGGTACGAATTGCGCGCAAGAAGATAGTTCTGTTCAAGCCGACAATTGATAATCGTTACAGCGAACGGGCAATCGTTACACACTACGGGCGGGAGTTTGCCGCGCATCTTCTGCCTCCGGGGGAAGAGTCCCTCCCGGAACTGGAGCGTATCGTCAGCAAAGATGCGATTGTAGCTGCAACCGTAATTGCTTTCGATGAGGGGAATTTCTTCTCGAACAAGCTTCCGCAGCTGTGCGAGGACCTGGTAGCTCGCGGAAAGAGAGTGATCGTCGCCGGGCTTGATCTCACCTTTGCCGGCGAGCCGTTTGGCCCGATGCCCGCACTAATGGCCCTCGCCGACGAAGTGGACAAGCTGCATGCTGTCTGTGTGAAATGCGGCGGCGAGGCAACACGCAGCCAGCGGCTGATCGATGGGAAGCCTGCTCCGGCATCCGACGCTGTGATCAAGGTCGGCGGAACGGAGTTCTACGAAGCCCGTTGCCGCTCCTGTTACGAACGGGGTTGACCTAGCTCAGGGCGTTCTCCGTCTTTCGCAGGCGGTGCACAAGTTCCTCGAGCATGTGCACAGCAACATCTGGGATGACAGCGATGATCCCCTTGAGTGCCCACATGGAGATGACTAAACAGACTGTGTCCTGTGTGGCCACCACATCGGCTGATCTCGGTTCTCCATCGAGAAGGGACATCTCACCGAAGAAATCACCGGCACCAAGTTTCGCGACAACCTGACCATCGCGTACAACCTTGGCTGCGCCCGATAGGATCAAATAGAATCCAGTACCAGTTGCACCAGCGCTTACAATATTCGTTCCCGCAGCAAATTCCTTGCTGACCGCCTTGTCCGCGATTGCCGCAAGTCCTTTCTTCGAGATGCGGGAAAACAACGGTGCCTTTGCGATAAGGGCGGTAATTTCGTCTTTCTCCATCAGTTCACTCCTCCTCTTATGCGTAGCCATTCTGCCAGACATCAATGCCTCAACGCCTATCTGTATGATATAATACGTAGCAACCTTTTCCAAACCGAGGTGTCAACCTAAGTGTCCTGGAGTACCACGCTCAAGAATCGACAACAGATACGCGCGCACGTGGAGGCGGGCGAGCAGATCGCGGTGATGTTCAGCGATATCCGCGGTTTCACCTCCTACACGGCACGCAAGGGGGATCGAGCTGCCTATGAGCTTTCTCGAACGCACGAGTTCCTTCTCCGCGAGCAGATCGAGGAGCAAGATGGGGTAGTTGTCAAAACGATGGGCGATGGAATTATGGCCGGGTTCGCGCAGCTACATTCGGGAGTAGACGCTGCTATAGGCATACAGAAAGCGATTATGAAGCGCAACGCCGAACGTCCATCGGAGCCTATCGACGTTGGCATCGGTCTAGCCAGCGGCACACCAATCGTGACGGAGGCTGACCTTATCGGAAACTCGGTAAACATGGCTCAACGGGTATCTAGCCTTGCCAAGGGAGGGCAAATACTCGCTACCGAACAATTCACACAGGAGGCATTGCCTGCTTTGGGCTATCGCTACATATCACTTGGAAAACGAGAATTGAAAGGGCTAGGCGCGGTGCGCCTTTACGAAGTAGCGTGGATGGCCGAGGTAGCCCGTCTCACGGACCGCAACGACAGATTTACCCTGGTATTGACCGAAAGAGGAACGCTGGTGGCAGAGCTCGCGAAGGGATTACATTCACACAGCAAGAATACTGCTGCAACGCGGGACAAAGCTCCATCACGATCTATCTTGCAGCGTGGAATTACCCGATTTACGCAGGCAATGCTCGACAAATCGATAGCCGCAGTTGGGATCGCACGTGAGCAGCCGATAGATCGCGTTGACCTCTCAATCAGTGGCGACAAAGTGATCGTGCGCGTTGGCAAGAAGGAGGTCTATTTGCGCAACGTCGACATAAACCAGGCCGCTTCCTTCCGTGACAAGCTTGTGCAGATGAGACGAGAGTTGTACCCTGAGTAGACAGACGAGTGAAACGCGCGGGGTGAGATGCATGAACAGAATAGATCTACGATTCTTTCTTCTTGGTATTAGTGTCGTGTTCCTTGTGACGAGCGTCTTCGCCTACGCGGGAAATCTCCCCGCCGGTGTTATTCCAACGCCAGCAGAAAGCGAGGTCAGTGTGTCGCTTGATGCCTCAACATACGCACCCGGAGACAGGATTCAGATTACGATCAAAGCTAAGAAACTAGGATTCCTCTACCTGTACGATATCGACCCCGCAGGGGCTGTTACATTGATCTATCCAAATGCATATCAACCGAATGCGCAGGTGCCAGTTGGTACAATCCATCTTCCGGGGAAGGGATATCACCTCACAGTTGGTGGACCCGAGGGGACAGAAACGATAGTTGCAATCCTCTCCCAAGCGCCGATCGATCAACTAGCTCCTTCATCGAAGACGCCGTTTAGGTCTCTGAATATGAAGCCACAGGCACTCACATCCGAGCTCTCACTAGTACTTGCCTCTGCCGAATGGACCTCGGCGTGGGCACAATTCACGGTATACCAACCGAAGGGGATAGTGCACATCGAATCAGAACCCGCAGGTGCTAAGATCCGCGTCAACGGCCACGACCGCGGCTTTGCGCCCAAGGACCTTGTCCTTCCGAAGGGAGAAGTGACGATCACTCTACTCAAAATCGGTTATGAGCCGTTCACTGAAACCGTGATGGTTCAAGATCAGGACATGATCGACATAGATGCTCGGCTGCAAGAGGCGATGCCATTTCCCGGGGAATATGGAAAATCTCTTCCCGTCTTCGTTGGAGTCGACGTGGGAAGAGACAGCATTGGGATGGAGGTCGGAATCGCACGTACTTTTGGTCTTGCAACGGCGCTGCGCTTCACAGGGGAGACTCTGCCTGCACCAGGGGAGACGTACAACTATGGCCCCGAGCTAGACCTCGATCTGTGCTTGCACCTGAAACTGGCAAAGAGCCTCGGAGTGATGCTGGGAGGCGGAATCGGCCTGCAGAACACGGCACTCGCCCCAGCGGTCAGTGAAGGATTGGCGCCGCAGAAGATCACGATCGAGCCGGATATTACAACACAAATCTTCCCCAGCTTCGTCCTCGGCTTGGAGGCCGACCTAGGGCATGCAAGCATTCTTGCCGCCTACCATCTTCGCCGAGGATTCATCTTCGGGGTTGGTATTCAGTTTTGATGGACTCGTGCTGATTGACGTGGGCAACTGATTCCTGCCTACAAATGATAGAACGCTATTCTCTCACTCGCACATTTTGTGTTGATCAACAACGCAAAATAAGTCCGGGTGGGTTACAAGCCCTCCGCTCTTGTATCATGATAGCTTGTCTACAACGTTGAGACACAGCCAAGCACACACCCGGGCGATCAACGTCGGAGATAAACTCCGCAGCCACAGAAGATCAGAGCCTCCGTAACGTGTGCAGCTTGCCTGCCACGTTGATTATGGAGAGCCAAACGCAGCCACAACCTGGACGTTGGGCACCAGTGTCAAGGGTCGGGCAGATGTTCCCAGCGCTTGCCAAAGAACAGCTTTGATGAGAGGGATCATCATGCAGTGACCGTTACGATTCACATGACCAATCGTATGCAACAAGAAGTGGGCTCCAAGAACTCTCAGAGCCCACTCTTACATCAACCGGTATTCTTAAACGATTGCGGAGAGTCTACCAGACAACCTCCGATCCCAATTTGAACCAATTCGTCCCAGACTGGGTGGCACTCATCCCAAAGGTTAGTGATACATTCGAACCAATTCCCACACTGAGCTTGACCCGTGTTTCCGACCAGTCGAACAACCCTGTGCTGTTCCCAGTATCGAACCACGCGAAGGTACTAAACTCATAGGCGCCCCCACAACAAGAGTCACCAGTAACTAGCAGAGCGAAGTATTCGTCGTACCCTTCGGTAACCACGCAAGTGGGAAGAGTAGCGAGCTCTCCATCCCATGCCCAGCCGTAGTAGCGAGTGCCAAGGTAGTTAAGGTACGGATACCAGCCGCTCTCGTCGAACAGGTCACCGGCTTTGAACGTGACGTTATCCCACGTATAGGAAAGCTTTAGCGCCTTCAGCGAGAAGCCGGTAAGCTGCGTCCCAGCCCCTTCGAGTGCAAGGTACGGAGTGATACACGCAGTATCGCCTACAGTAATATCAAACACCGTGTTCACCGACTTGGAAGTAGTCGTAAACAACACGTCCACCCACTTGAGATTAAGCCACGCAAGCCCGAGATCGATGTCATTGATCTCGAAGAGCGCGTGATCAAACCCAGTGCAAGACAGGCTTACTTGTGTCAGTACATCGAAGCAGGAAAACGGCATCTCGAGATACACGTCCGCCCCACTCCAACACGCGGTGCAACCAGCAGTCTGCACGTCGATGTAGCCCGACGGCTTCTGCCAGGTATCGCACACCTTGAAGATGAAGTGATCAAGGAGCCACTTATAGCCGTACTTGTAGATGTACCCCGACGTGTTGTTCATATTGAATCGCGTCTGACCCCAGATTGAGAGATCCCCAGCATGCGCCCATCCGCCGAGAGTTAAGCCACTGCCCATCGACGGCGTCTGTGTGCTTCCCACGTTGTCCAACATAAACAGCGCATACAGGTTCACACCGGCGATTGCCGTCACAGCCGATGTGATCATCGATTGAAACTGAGCATCCGCGGCATCGAAATCGGTGATCGAACGAAGCGCAAACCCTCCCAAGACACCTTTTGTATCAAAGTAAACGTTGTCGAGGCCGTTCAGATTGGCAATGGCCGTCGAGGAGACTGTCCATCCACTGATGGAGTAATCAACCTCAACGACCGATTCAATAGCTGCGATGCTAAATGGATCAACATCTGACTGAATCGAGAACGACCATGATCCGCTCAACGGAGCAGCCATGGCAGCGAGAACCCCGGTAACCACAATTAGGATACCTACAACCAACACTCTCTTCATGCTTCCCCCTTACCGTCAGCCTTGATCATGCCGCCTGAACCTCGATTGAGACCGTCTTCGACTGCCCATCGTCAGTCTGGATGATCAGCTCGTAGGTTCCTGGGGCCAATCCAGTTGTATCGATACTGAATACATACTCGCCAGTTGTCTCATCATAGGTCGCACATCCCCAAAAAACAAGTGCTCCATCGGGACCGAGCAGGGATGTCGTTACAGCGGCATCGGTGATGGGATCACCAGTCACTGGATCGGTAATGGTGAATTGCCCTGTGATGGGGGTACCGATTTCGTAGGTGCCAGACATCGTTCCTTCCACGGCACCACCACCACCAGCCGCACCGCCGAAGTTGATCTCACCGCCGGCTGGTGCGCCCGCGAATGCGCCAGCACCGGCAACGCCCGCATATCCGATGAACGTGCTTACGTCCTGCCCAAGCCTTGTCATCAGCCATAGCTGATCGATTGCCGGGTCTATGCCACCAGCAACCCCGGCGGCCAGCAACGCCTGGATATCGGTGTAGGAATCATCGGCGTTCTTCGGTAGGAACGGGGTGTAGTCAACGAGGCCCGTTGTGCGAGCGTCGATAACCGACGCTAACTGCGTCCCCCAGTAGTTATACTGGGCGTTAAACGTTCCTGTACCGTTATTAGTCACATTCCCGTACAAATCGCTCCAGTGGATCGATGAAGTCCCGGCGTCGTTACCAGCGCCGACCGTTACGTCCCCGTTCATCCGGAAGCCCTGAAGCGGGAGGCCAATTAGGACTCCATTACTGTTGATGCTCATGTTGCCATTGAGGGTTGTGTGAGCAGCCGATCCAGGCTCACTAACGATGTTCACGGGCTGAGTGATCGGCGTGCTCGCATCGTATGTACCGTGCTTGACTTCAATCGTATCCGTGTACGGAAGATCGGGGCTGTTGGCGCCAGCGATTGCCGTATTCAGGTATCCTCCGGCGGGGACTGGACCCACTGGAGCAACGATGATCAACATCGGACCGGTGATCTGCACGCCTGCAAGCGCCGGATTCCCGTCAGGATCGATCCCAAGCCACGGGCTGAAGATGACGTGGTCGCTCACCCGGTCCCCTGCACCAGCAGGATTGCTCGCGTGAGTCGGCCCGTTGGCATCGCCCCACCAGTTGAGGGTGGCATCAAAAGGACTGCTTGGATTTCCTCCTACTCCTTCAAAGAAGAAGCCATATACAGTGTTGCCGTGGATGTCATTGTAGTGCGCGACGACGTTTGCAGTATTATGCTTTACGTGTATACCAAAATCGTTGTTGTAGATTGAGTTATACATCGCAGTTATTACAGCAGTGTCATGCACTGATAGCCCAGCAGCAGTTGACCAATCATTTGTAGAGGGATTATATATGGTCCCAGTGTAATGATTATTACGTAAGGTGTTGCTGGATACTGTTACATTTGCGTCACCTTTTATGTAAATTGAATCTTCTGAGTAACTTGGGTTTGGTATTACATTTGCTTCTATGATATTGTTAGAGATAGCAACATTGCCACTATATACTTTTATCCCTCCCTTGCTGTAATCCTTTATAATACGTCCTTTAATGGCAACCCCCCACACAATCGGCGTTCCGCCTTCACTGCTTATCCAGAGCTGAACACCTATGGGATTATCTCTAATCGTATTATCAGTGATTGTGTTTCCAGCGGCGAATCCGAACATGTAGATTCCCCAATTGCCGTTTGCTGTGTCATGAACATTATTGTCCGTTATCGTGCTATTCTCGGCTCCGTTCAATTGAATTGCTCCACCAG
>JALTFO010000111.1 GCA_027007005.1 Candidatus Bipolaricaulota bacterium
ATCATCGAAAACGATCTTGCTCGCGGACGGCGTTATACATTAGTCAATTTAGATGAGGTGGAAGATGATGCCCTCGTAGTCAGCGGAGGAATTATGGGATCGGTGAAGGTCCTTGACCGCTTTTCCCCGGAAGAGATTGTGGAGCAATGGGAAAACAACTTCGAGCTTTTGGCAGCGTTTAGGGCCATGGAAGCACTCTTGGGGAGAAAGATAGACTATGTGGTCCCGTTCGAACTGGGGGGGCTGAACACCCCGGTCATTCTTTCCCTTGCTGCTCGTGTGGGAATCCCGGTGATCGATGGAGACGGCCTTGGTAGAGCGGCGCCGGAAACACAGATGACCAGTCTTGCCGGACATGGCGTGTCGATTGTTCCGATGCCACTAGTCGATTGGGAAGGTAATTTGGTCATCGTACAGCAAGCAAGCTCTCCGTTTGTTCCCGATGAAATCGGGCGCTTCGTGGTTACACGCTCCGGCGGGCTCGGGGCTAACTCCCACTATCCGATGCAGGGGCAAGTGGCGCGTAAGGTGATCGTTCCAGGCACGATCTCCTTCGCTCTGAACCTAGGACAACAAATCGCTATGCTCCACGACCCAGAGAGAATCGCTGAAACAATTGCCGCTCATACCGGAGGACGAGTGGCATTCCATGGAGTGGTGGAATCGTTAAGCGAAGAGGACGCACTGGGTTTTTTGGTCCAGATAGCCAGGATCACGGGTGTCGGTAGCGATGTTGGGGACAACCTGGAAATAACGATCAAAAATGAATTCATGCTGGCAAAGAAGAACGAGCACGTTGGGTGCATATTCCCTGATTTGATCATGATGATCGATGAAACTGGTGCCGGGGTCATGAGCTCTGATCTCCATGTTGGCCAACGAGTGCGAGTGATCGTAGCTCCGTGCCATCCACGCTTGCGTTCAGCAGCACAGACACAAGCAGGAAGTGTTGCTCTCGGCCCAGCACGCTTTGGCCAACCACAACTCGCATATCAGCCTGTGGAAAGCTTAACTCCTTTGTGGGGGAAAAATGGCCGATAAATTGAGATTCGTTGGGATCTGTGCGAGTCCACGCAAGAAGGCAAACACGCAGATCTTAGTGGAGGCAGCTTTGGACGCGGCTGCACAGGCTGCACATAGTATGAGTTTCTCTTCGAAAGTGGAATTAGTCCTCCTCGCCCAGCGCCAGATTTCACCCTGTCTGGGGTGCGACGCGTGCGCTACGCTCCGATCTCCATGCGTCATCAGAGATGATTGGCATGAGGCAGTACGCCCATTGATCGACCCTATTCCTGACGGAGTGATCTTTGGATCCCCGGTTTACTTTTTCAACCAAAATGCGCTGGGAAGAGCCTATATGGAACGGTGTACTTCGCTATTAAAGAAGCTATGGGATCCGGAGTTCCCTACACCGTTGCCCGATTGGTCGGCAACAGCAGCGGGAGCTGTCGCTGTTGGCTTCGATCGCAACGGCGGTGTGGAGTTTGCCCTTACCTCGATTCTGCAATGGTTTCTCACTATGGGGTTCGTGACTGTTGGTGGGTTTTACATTGGTGGGGCAGGGTGGACACAACTGCATCCCAGCCGAAACGCGGTACTGCAAGATGAACACGGGATGGAAGCAGCACGCCTAGTGGGACGCCGTGTCGCTAAGGCAGCTGCGTTGCTGCATAGCGGCAAAGTGGCTCTAAGAGATCGTGGGGAGATAGATACATCGTGGATGAGCATGCATGTACCGCTTGTAAAAGGGGGTGATAATTGAGGAAAGATCTGAAGTAGAAGCTTAGTTGTTAGCAGATAGAATGACAGACAATGCAAGGAGGGAAACATGCGTAAGAGTTTACTAGTGCTGTTGTTAGGGCTTCTTATAGTAGGCTTAGCGGCTGGAACTGGCTTTGCTAAGGAATTCAAGATCGGCATAAACAACTTTGGTCAGGCCAACTTCTTTGGCAGAATCGGCCGCACTGTCTTAATCAACACAGTAGAAGCACTCGGTGGAACAGCTATTTCTACAGTGACAGATAATGTCCCTGATCGAATCGCTGCAATTGAAAACTTCATTGCACAAGGAGTAGACGCGATAATCATCCAAGAAGGCGACATAAAGATGGCCGCGCCTGCTCTTGAAGAGGCGAAGAAAAAGGGGATTATCATCGCTTCAATGGATTCGGGCACAGCTCCGTTCGTAGATTTGGTTGTGGAATCTAACAACTGGGTGATGGGAGCAATGGCGGCCACAGAACTTATGGGTCGAACCGGGGGCAAAGCCAATATTGTGCTCATCACCAACCCACTTGGGCAAATGATTCGGATGCGCGCCGGGGAGTTAAACCTCGTTCTGACCGAATACGGTGAGTCAAAGGTTATCGGATCCATAGTGTATGCCTGGCCAGATTTCTTCCCTGACATTCAGGCGAAGATGGAATCCATCCTCACCGCTCACCCCGAGCCTGGTTCTGTTAACGCTGTATTTGCCACGTTCGACGGGGCAGCTGTCGCGGCATGCTCAGCAATACGCGCGGCAGGGCGCCAGGCCCAATTCACGGTGGTCGGAATTGATGGTGACCCACAAGCCTACGAAGAAATGTCCAAGCCGGACAGTCCTATGGTAGCTACAGTGGCGCAACAGCCTGCCTTAATGGCAGAGACACTTGTGAAACAAGTCTTTACGCTGTTGGAAGGTGGAAAAGTATCGTCTCATCACACGTACATTCCAGCAAAACTGGTCACCAAAGAAGCGCTGCCCGACAAGAACGAATGGCCGTATCCAGAAAACTTCACAAACTACGGCAAGGATACAACCCTTCCTTAAGGCCAACTACGACCAATGATGGCAAGGGGATCAAGCAAGATCCCTTTGCCGTTTATTCGGAGGATAAATGGCGATGTTTGTCACTGCAAGTACAATGAAACGCTTCATTCGGCACTACGGCACAGTGGTTGGTGCACTATTGATTTTGATTTTTTTTGCCTCAACATCCCCTTATTTTTTCACCGTCGGTAATTTTCTATTGATCTTTAAGCAGATGAGCATGCTGACTATTGTTTCCTTAGGATTTGCGTTTGTTATGGCTGCAGGTGGATTCGACATGTCAATTGGCTATGCTATGGGATTGGTCAGTGTGATTCTCGCGTCAATACTGAATACGACCTCCAGTTTGATAGTAGCTCTGGCTGCTGCATTGGGAATAGGGCTGGGCGTGGGGGTCATCAACGGGATACTGGTTGCCTACCTTCATCTCCCAGACTTCATCGCGACTTTTGCTGTAGGCTCAGTTACATTTGGTGCTAAAATGCTGTATAGTGGAGGGCACCCCATCTTTCTGCATAATGCTTCTCCCATCTTCCTTGCAATCGGGCAAGGATATGCAGGACCTATTCCCATGCCTGTAATCATCATGCTTGTCGTCCTTGCAATCGTCCTTGTAGTACTTCATCGCACCAAGTTCGGACGACATATCTATGCAATCGGGGGTAATCCGATGGCTGTGCTCTATGCTGGTATCAATGTACGACGCAACCGTTTTTACACCTTCCTTATCTCAGGATTATCTGTAGCAATCACATCGATTGTACTAACTTCGCGAATGGGATCTGGGCAACCGCAAGCCGGAGAAAACTTCCTTTTGGATGCAATCTCAGTATGTTTTCTCAGCACAACAATGTTCGGCGAGGGGGAGCCAACAGGGGGCGGTGTGTTTGTTGGTGCATTTATTATAACGATGCTGAACAATGGCCTCACAATGCTTAATGTACCATACCAGGTGCAATTCATAACAAAAGGGGTTGTTGTTATTCTTGCGGTGCTATTATCTGTGGTCTTGGGAAGAAAAATACACATAAAGCTATTATAAGTGTGTAAGGAGGGTGGCTTAATATGCAGGGTCATTTAGTAGTAGACGAAGACCATTGTACAGGATGCGGAAGCTGCATGTTAGCTTGTTCGCTAGAGAAAGAAGGTAAATTTTCGCTCTTCCTCTCCCGAATACAGGTAGCGAGAAATGAGGAAAAAGCGCAATTCACCCCTGCGGTGTGCATACAATGCTCAGAGGCTCCATGTATCACCGCATGCCCAGTTGAGGCATTGTCGCGTGATGAAACGACAGGAGCGATCAAGCTGAATAGAGCGTTGTGTACCGGCTGTCGCCAGTGCGTGACAGCCTGCCCTTACGGGGGCGTTCAGTTCGATCAGACGCGCGATATCCCCTTGATCTGTGATCTGTGCGGAGGAACACCCGCTTGCGTAGAAGCATGCCAACTCCCACACGCCATTACCTATGTTCAAGATGTAACTGGGGAGGCAACATGATGAACACAAGTTATCCAGGTCGTCTGTTGATAGTGGATCTTTCTTCAGGGACGATCCATAACGAGCACATTTCCCCTGAGAGGCTAACCTCCTTTCTGGGCGGAAGAGGCGTGGGAGTGAAATTGCTTTGGGACCTCGTCTCCGGCTCCACCGACCCACTAGGGAAGGAAAACGCCCTTCTCGTCATCCCAGGAGCTTTGAGCGGGACAAGCGCCCCCTGTTCTGGGCGCACCACCCTTCTCGCCAAGAGCCCTGCTACCGGACGGTATCTCAAGAGCAATATTGGTGGGTGGATCGGCGTGTCTCTCAAATTGGCGGGTATAGACGGGCTGGTATTTACAGGCAAGTCCGCGCAGCCTGTCTATCTGTCACTGAGCTCAAAAGGATGGCAGTTGCATCCTGCAGATGATCTCTGGGGACAGGGAGTGAGGCCTACGACGCGCGCGCTTAAGGAAAAACATGGCGCGGATGTAGAGGTCATGTGCATCGGTCCTGCTGGTGAACGCTTGGTGAAGTTCGCCTCGGTGATGACTAGCTATTACAACGCGGCCGCACGGGGAGGGATAGGTGCGGTCATGGGGTCCAAAAACCTAAAGGCAGTGGTAGTCGATGCTGCCATGGGGGAGCTAACAGTCGCCGATCCCAACGGGTTTGCCCGGGCAGTGAAGCGTGCAAGGGATCTCCTCTACAATGATTCTATCGCGGAAGATCTACACAAGTTCGGTACAGCAAGAGATGTTGATGCACTCAATGAACTGCGCATACTGCCGTCATACAACTTTCAGAAGAGTCATATCTCCGGAGAGGTAGGTAGAATTTCTGGCCGGGCGTGGCCTGATCTAGGTTATCTAAAAGGTATCGTTGGCTGCGCCGGCTGCATCTACTCCTGTCATCGGTTTACGCGTATCGACAGTGGCAAATATGCTGGCACGTACTCCGGTGGGCCAGAATACGAGACTGTAGCCTCTTTCGGTAGCGGATGTGGCCTATTGGATCCGGAGCCGGTGTTTGTCGCCAACTATCTGTGTAACGACCTCGGTTTGGACACAATATCCACGGGCAACGTGATCCAATGGGCAATGGAATCGGTACAACGAGGCGTACTATCGCGCACAGATTGCGATGGTATAGATCTCCAATTCGGCAACGGAGATGCAGTTATCGAAATGGTGAAGAACATCGCTTACCGACACGGCTTGGGAAACCTCCTGGCCGAAGGGGTAGCCCACGCCGCTGAGCAAATAGGGCAAGGTTCGCAGCGCTGGGCAATCCAGGCACGAGGATTGGAGCAGAGCCGCGTGGAAACACGCGGCGCTTATGCGTATGCCCTGGCGTTTGCGGTTAACCCGCGTGGACCGGACCACCTCCATTCCGAGTGTCTCGCTGAATTTGGCGGAACCAAGGAAGGAAGAGCGCTGGTGAAAAGAGTAGCAGGCGATGAAAGGTACGCTGTTCCAAACATTGAGGACAAACGTGCCGAAATCGTGCGCTGGCATGAGGATATCTACGCCGTAAGTGATGCCCTTGGTCTGTGCGCCTTCACTACGACGGCTGCCTACAGTTTGCAGGAAGAGCTGATCGCTGAGATCCTCAAGACAGCAACAAGTATTGATCTTGGTCCGGAGGAATTGCTTAAAGTGGGCCGGCGCATCATAACCCTCGAGCGGTGCTTCAACCTACGTGACGGACTATGTCCGGAAAGCGACGACATTCTTCCCTGGCGGATCATGCACGAACCACAGCCGGATCTACCCGGAGGTGGCGAGCCCATCACCCCGGAGCGATTGAAGCGAATGCTCTCCGAGTACTATCGTCTGCACGGCTGGGACACACATGGCTTCCCCACTACAACAACGTTGCAAGAACTGAACTTGACATTTGCTTCGCCTGAGTTATCAGATGCGTATGATAATTGTAAATAAGTATGATATAGAACATTGATCATTAATGATTATAAGGAGTATAGATGGCCGCAAAAAAACAAGTACTAGATCGCCTTTTGGCAAAAGGCGCGCTAGGAATCATCAGAGTGCGCACTGCTGCTGATCTTGTTCAAACAGTGAGTGCTTTGCATACTGGTGGTCTCTCCTGTGTGGAGATCACTATGACCACACCCGGTGCACTGCGAGCGATCGAGCAGGCAACCGACAAACTCGATGATGTGTTACTGGGAGCAGGGACAGTATTGGACGGACCAACCGCCCGCCAGGCGATACTCGCTGGTGCCCAGTTTCTCGTCACTCCTACAGTTGCCCCGGATGTGATCGAGATGGCCCATCGTTACGGAGTTATCGTTATTCCAGGAGCGATGACCCCTACCGAGATCCTCACTGCCTGGGAAACAGGAGCGGACATAGTGAAAGTCTTCCCGGCGAATATTCTCGGCCCTGGATATCTCAAAGCCGTTCATGGACCTTTGCCGCAAATTCCGCTCGCGCCAACAGGTGGAGTCACAGCTGCAAACGCGGGGGACTTCATTTCTGCTGGGGCAGCTTTGGTTTGTGCCGGTGGTTGGCTGGTGGATAAAAGAGCAGTGGCGGAGGGGCAGTATAAAGTTCTCACCGAACGGGCACGTAAACTGGTGGAAGCAGTGGAAAAGGCAAAAGCAGTAATGCCTAAGGAGCAATGATGAGACCAAGACTGCGCCTAATGATCCCAGGACCAATTGAAGTGGCCCCAGAGGTACTAGCAGTTATGGCCGAACCGTTGGTCGCTCATTATGGCGAGGATTGGACAGCTTTTTACAAAGAAACTACGGGGCTTTTACAGAAGATATTCAGGACTGAAGGCGATATATTCCTCCTTCCGGGATCGGGAAGTGCTGGGCTTGACGCCGCGCTTGGATCAACGCTCTTCCCCAATGGCAAGGTGCTAATTCCTCGCAATGGGTTCTTTGGTGAGCGGCTAGAATCAATAGCACGAAGTTATACTGCTAATGTCAAAACGGTTGACTTCCCTGCCGGTCAAGCAGTAGATCCTGTTGAGGTCGGAGAAGTTCTCCAAAGTGGGGATTTTGATGCTTTGGCATGCGTACATTGTGAGACTTCAACCGGCGTACTCAACCCCATTCAGCAATTGGCTACAATGTGTCGTTCTCAAGGGGTTCTTTTCATAGTGGATGCTGTTTCTTCTCTAGCTATCGAACCACTGGAGATGGATGCCTGGGGAATCGACATATGCATCTCCGCCTCGCAAAAGGGGCTGGAAGCCCCTCCGGGATTGGGAGTTGTTGCTGTGGGGAAGGGAGGATGGGATGCTATCGATCGTAGAAGAAGCCCAGGATGGTATTTGAACCTTAAAGTATGGCGTGAGTACGCCGATAAGTGGGGCGATTGGCATCCTTATCCGGTAACGCAGCCAGTAAACAATATTAAAGCACTTCGATTAGGCATGGAACGCGTTTTGGAGGAAGGTCTTGATAAACGGTTTGAACGGCATCAGAAGATTGCACAGAAGTTACGACGTGGACTTGCGGAAATCGGCTTCACACCCTATGTACCCGACGAGATTGCTTCCCACGGAGTTACATCGGTATTAGGGGGAGACATAGACATCGACCAACTGCTCAGGTACGTTAGGGAACAGGAGAGAATCTTACTTGCTGGGAGCCTAGGAGAGCTTAAAGGTAAGGTGTTCCGAGTCGGAAATATGGGACTAGAAGCTACTGATGAAGCTATTGAGTCTGTGTTAGCTGCCTTGCGAAACGGCTTACAAAACGCAAGAACACCCTGAGGAGGAAGATCGATGGCGTACGACCTAGTGACGTTTGGTGAAACGATGATCCGGCTCTCGCCGCCCGAGCATAATAGGCTGGAGCAGGCCGAGCAGTTTTATGTCCATGCAGGCGGTTCGGAGCTTAATACGGTTGTGGCCGCCCAACGCCTTGGCCTGCAAACAGCCTATGTCACTCGCCTGACGAGGAACGCTTTGGGGCGCATGATCGAGAACAAGGCGCGCGAGCACGGGGTCGATACTTCACAGATCGTTTGGACCCATAACGATCGCATCGGACTGTACTTCGTCGAGTTCGGAGCCTCCCCACGCGCTAACTCTGTCCTGTACGACCGCAAGGATTCGGCGATCGCTAACATCAAGCCGGGAGAGGTCGATTGGGAGAGTGCGCTACAGGGTGCCAAGATCTTCCATACGTCAGGGATAACGCCTGCCCTATCCGATTCTGCTGCTCAGGCGACGATCGAAGCGGTGGCGGCGGCAAAGAGGCTCGGTCTCAAGGTATCGATCGATCTGAACTATCGCGCCCGCCTGTGGTCGCAGGAAAGGGCACGCGAGGTGATGACAGAGCTGATGAAATACACGGATATCCTTATCACGACCGAGGAGGACACCAAGCGGGTGTTTGGGATCGAAGAAGATACCTACGAAGAAG
>JALTFO010000112.1 GCA_027007005.1 Candidatus Bipolaricaulota bacterium
ACACACTCCTCTGGCGCGAGGGGAATCGTGGTGACGAGCCACGGGGCAAGGCGCACCTTTGCCCGCGATCTTGATTTTTGGGCGATGAGGGTGCTGGAAGCGATCGGCCTTCTTCCCTGGGTAGGGAGCCACGCAAGTCTTGGTTGGATCATCTTTTTTCGGATCTTGAAACCGACATCCGCGCCCTTCAGTGCCGAAGACAGGTTGATAAATCTAGCGTCAAACGGGTAGGGGCGGGGCTGTAAATTCCGTATGTTACGTTTCTGTTGCGGTAGTGACTCCGCCGCGCCTTCGCCCGGCTTCTCCCCCCAAAGGAGCAATCTGTTCTCAAGCGTGCCTGCATGTAAGACGATCATAAGTGGTTCACAACGCTCCGTCTGGTTGATCCACAGGCATGATAAGGAATTGTTTACCCCTGGACAACCTTGGAAATTGTCTCCAAAAAAAGCATACACCGAGCAGTTACCGAATCGTGAATGTGATGTGCGAATTCCTTTTCCCCAGCCAGTATCTTCCGATGTCCTCTTTAGAATGTGTTCTTGGCTGCCCTGCGAGCGCTTAGGAACTTTCAGCCGCGGGGCGCATCTACTCCGGTGAGCTGAGCGTCCTGCTTTCTTGTCAACCGTAACCTGTTTTCATATGATGGGGTTCAAAGAGGGGGTGGCTACGATGACAAATTCGGTGAACGTAACGGTGGAGTATCCGGAGCAACTGTCTCGGGGGAAGGTCTTGCTCAAGGTGCTGTTGGGCTGGCTCTACGTGGGGATTCCCCACGGTGTGATGCTATGGCTGTACAGCATTGCAGTGGGGGTCGTCGTATTTTTCGCGTTTTGGGCTGTCCTGTTCACCGGGCTGTATCCCCGCGGTATGTTTGACTTTGTGGTGGGATATATGCGCTGGCAGACGCGGGTATCAGCGTACTGGTTGTTCCTGATGCGAGATGAGTACCCGCCGTTCAGCGGTGACGAGTACCCCTCGTTGGACAGCAATCAGTGAGCGGTTGGCGTATAGATGAACACGAATCAGGAAGCGGAGAGGAACGAAGAGGGGAGGGCAGAGCCTGGGCTTCCTCCTCTTCTTTCTCTTCCTCCTCCTCCTAAGCAAGAGCCGCAGCCAGTCCCGGGTAGATGGCTAGTGCTGGCGCCGTTGATCGCCATGCTGGGCGGGCTATTTGGCATCATTGGGGCGTTTTACACCGAATTATTACGCGGGTCGTTCCTGGTGGCGTTCGTCGGTGCCCCGATGATCGAGGAGGCGCTCAAGCCATCAGGGGTTTACCTTCTGTTGATCAAGTGGCCTGCTGTTCTGCGAAACCGGTTGTACACCGCGTTTCTCGCCGCCCTGTCCGGTATCGCTTTCGCACTCATCGAAGACCTCATCTACCTCAACATCTACTATCCTGCACATAGCCCCCGGTTGGCGTTGTGGCGCTATACCGTGTGTGTCGCTGGCCACGCGCTCTTCAGTTTCGTCGCTGGGTTTGGGATCAATCGGAAGCTAGTGGCGGCTGCTCGGGGCGAAATCAAGTTTCTGTCGTTCGATAAGCGGTTCTTCATCGTGGCGATGATCCTGCACAGCCTATACAACATATCCATGGCGATCTTCGCGAGTAACTTGGGGTTGTCGCGTTAGAGGTGTCACTGGCCAGGTTAGTATCTCCGGGGAAGGTTCACCTGGTGTCCCCGGGGCAGGGTCGGCTAGTATCTCCGCTCAAGATCAATAAAGCGTCCGCTATGTAAAGTAGATATAGGCGTTTACTGAACAGGATATGTTTCGGTTCGTCTCTTGAGAGGCTTTGGACAGATTTAGCTATCGTTTTGAGTCCATTAAGGTGACGGGAGAGAGCTATCCCAGCATCAGCGAAGACCAGCTAATGTGAGTTGAACCACAAGAGGAAAAAGAGGTGCACCAAAACAACACGCCAGACAAAAAGAGGGGACGCTTAGCCGACCACAGACCGGGGAAACCTACCCGAAAACCATTGACAGAGTGGAAGTAAGCTATGAAGCGTTCAACGCTAGATCAATCAGCGGTACAGGAGTGGCTCTCTGAGCAACGTGCAGCAGCAAGCCGTATCGAAAAGGAACGCGTCCACTTCCTGCTAACCTTAACTCCCGAGCGGGCTCTCGACCTGTATGTTCATTACTATCGCCCACCCGAAGCCAACACTTACGCTCGTGGGAAGCTACATACTCCATCTATCTGAACCTAGACTTATAGCAGGTGAAAGCAATCTCTTGCAGGACGTACTGCAAGAACAGCGATGCCTTCAGGTTGCCGATCTGCTACTCGCTGCGGCTTGTGATTTCGATTAGGTGATAACCAAACTGCGTCTGCACCGGGCCGTGGACCTCGCCCAGCGATTCGGTGAATACCACGCGGTCGAACTCCGGGACCATCTGTCCGGGAGAGAATTCGCCGAGATCACCACCCGACTGTCCCGATGGGCACTTGGAGTACTCGCGGGCTATCGCTGCAAAGTCCTCTCCGTTTTCGATTCTCGTCTTTAATTCCTCGCATTCGCTTTCAGAATCAACAAGGATGTGTCGTGCTGTTGCTTGCATTACTGCCTCCGTCTTGTCTTGAAATGTCTGTTGTAATTCGTCGGGACCAAGAAGCTAACGCTATCACCAACAACACACAAAATTGTCGGTGGTAGCGCCAGCTATAGCCTTGCGGATTATCCCCATCTCATTGGTGGAGATGGGCATCCTCAATTGGTCACAATCGGTAGGTCTCGCATCGTAACGAGACCTGGTGCCGCCTCTTTCACCCGCCTGACGGCATTTCCTATTATCGCTACTGTGGCAATGTCGCCGTTTGTGCCGTGCAGGGTAATATCGAGGTCGGGAACACCCCTGATCACGATCGTGTCTTTATCGTCTAGCTCACCCAGTGCGGCAATGAAGGTGAGGGACATGAATTCACCTTCACTTGTGTACCCACGGGCTACCTGCTTTAATCCGCGCACTTGGCCCGGCTTAACGTCGAAGAAGTGCGTCTTTACAGGCTCCTTGGCAACTACAGGTTCCACACTCGACTCGTAGCGCGCGAGCTTCTTGCCAAACGTGTCAAACACCATGCCAATCGACTGCGTTAACCCGACATGCCCCATGTGCCCCTCGGCCATCTTTGCGTTGAAGTCTTCGACGCTCATCCCGGTACCGATCTTCGCTTGGAATGGTCCGCGTCGGAATGAGGCGTTCATTCGACGAGTAACCGCGATGTGATCTACACGCTGGCAGATGGCGGTGATGTTGAGAGGAAGTGAATCCATGAGGAATCCGGGATTGACACCGGTGCCCAGGACAGTCTTTCCGGCCCTCTTGGCAGCGTCATCGATCTTAGCTGCTTCCTCCGGATTGGCGATCCACGGGAAGGAAAGCTCCTCCGCCGTAGACACGATATCCAGCCCCGCATCCAGGATCTCTAGCATCTGATCCATGAACTGGGGAAAGTACGAACTGGTAGCATGGGTGACAACATCCGCATCGCTCTTAGAAAGAGCATCGCTCAGCCTGCCAAAGACAGGCACACCCAAGGACTTGTCCAGTCCGATGACTTCGCCGAGGTCTTTCCCGATCTTGGCTGGGTTGATGTCCACACCCCCGACCAACTGAAGGCTTGGCTTCTGTGAAACGTAGCGTGCAATTGCGCTTCCAATCGGACCGAGACCGTATTGAAGCACCCGAGTCATCTTTGCCATTAGTGATCCTCCCCGGAACCGTTCTATTGATTGCGGATAGTATATACGGCGTGCGGCGGAACACAACGAGATCAGCTCATCCTTCGCTCCCACAAATCCGGTATTCTCTAGCCCTGCAGGGCTCGCATCTCACAGAATAGTCAGATAGCGGTCGAGCTCGTAGCGATGAACCTGGGAGCGGTAAGCGTCCCACTCGATCTTCTTGTTCTGGATGAACTTCTCGAAAATGTGATCGCCCAGTGCCCGCCTGACAAGTTGGCTTTCCTCCATCACTTCGATCGCTTCGTTGAGGCTCCCTGGGAGGGATTCGATTCCTAGCTCCTCTCGTTTCTCACTGCTCATAGAATACACATCAGCGTCTATCGGATCGGGAACCGGGTAGTTGTTCTCGATTCCGGAAAGGCCAGCGTTGATTAGTACAGCAAAGGCCAAGTATGGGTTGCAAGCGGGGTCAGGGGCGCGAAACTCGATGCGCGTCGCCATCTCCTTTCCCGGCTTATACATTGGAACACGCACCATGTTGCTGCGATTGCGATGAGCCCATGTGATGTACACCGGCGCTTCATAGCCCGGGACGAGGCGCTTGTAGGAATTCACCCACTGCGCACACACGCCGGTAACTTCCTTCGCGTGGCGCATCAGCCCGGCAATATAACCCTTGGCAATAGACGATAGGAAGAGAGGATCATCCTTGTCGAAGAAGGCATTGGTCCCGTCCTGCCTCACCAGAGACTGATGTAGGTGCATCCCAGACCCGTTCTGATCGGAGAGCGGCTTGGGCATGAACGTTGCGTGGATGCCGTGCCTGCGCGCAACTTCCTTAACGACGAGGCGTGTCGTCATGATGTTATCTGCAATCGTCAGTGCGTCACGAAAGCGCAGGTCGATCTCCTGCTGACCATGCGCCACCTCGTGGTGCGCCGCTTCCACACTGATGCCCATCTCCTGCAGAGCAAGAACGGTCTCTCGTCTGATCGTTGAGCCAGCGTCCGGCGGGACAAGATCGAAGTACCCCCCCTGATCAACGGGCTCAGTCCCTGCTGCTGATTGAAAGTAGAAATACTCTATTTCTGGCCCGACGAAGAGAGAGAAGCCAGCCTTGCTCGCCAGAGCAAGGGCTCGCTTGAGGGCCCAGCGCGGGTCCCCTGCGTAGGGGCTACCATCAGGTTGGATGACATCACAGATTAGTCGGGCGACGTTGTCCCAGGGAAGGATGGCAAAGGTGTTCAGATCCGGCTGAATGAGCATATCGCTCTCATCGATGCGGGCAAAACCATGGATCGATGATCCATCAAAGCCAAGCCCTTCCTGCAACGCGCCCGGAAGCTCGCTTGTCGGTATCTCGATGCTCTTCAGGTTTCCCAGCAGGTCAGTAAACCAAAGCTGGACAAACCCGATCCCTCGTTTCTTTATCTCCTCGAGCACGCGCTCAGCCTCGCTCATGTCAACCTCCTTATTAGCAATTTAATTTTGGGAGTATACGCCAACTTGGGACAAAGTGTTAGCCTGCCTCTAGACGAGGTGCAAATCAACTACTTCTTCGGTGGGCTGAAGCGGATGACTACGATGTCCCCGTCTTGCACCTCGTAGTCCTTCCCTTCGATCCGCTGCTTTCCCGCCTTGGCAACCGCGGCTTCGCTTCCAAGCTCCATTAGGTCCTCGTAGCGGATCACTTCCATGCGGATGAAGCCGTGCTCCATGTCGGAGTGGATCTTTCCCGCAGCCACAGGGGCCTTGTCTCCCCTGCGACAGGTCCACACGTGCACCTCCTTTTCACCCGCGGTGAGAAAGTTGACCAAGCCGAGCATGCGATAGGCAGCGCGGATCAGCCGCTCCATCGATGACTCCTGCAGCCCCAGTTCACTTAAGAACTCCTTCTGATCTTCCGGGTCAAGCTGGCTGATATCCGCTTCGTCCTGGCCGCAGACGCTAATCATCTCCGCATTCTCCAAAGCGGCGATCTGGGCGAGGGCGCGCACGTGGTCGTTTTCTTCATCGGTGACCGACTTTATGTTTGCCACGTACAACACCGGCTTCAAGGAGACAAGGTTGCAATCGAACACGCTTGCAAGCTCATGCTCATTTAGGCCCTGCTTGCGCGCAGGGACGCCGTCGTTTAAGCCGGATAGGACCTTCTGGCAATCGACAATCTCGCGAGAGGCCTCCTTATCACCTGCACGGGCGATCTTCGTGAGGCGATTGATCTTGTTCTGCAACGTCTGGCTATCGGCGACCATCAATTCGAGGTCAATCGTCTCCACATCGCGCGCTGGGTCGATCGTCTCGTACTCAAATGGCACACTCGGGTCCTCGAAGCAGCGCACCACGTGCACGACAGCATCGACATCCTTAATATGAGCGAGCAGCTTATTCCCGCGGCCATCGCTGGCGGTGGATCCCTCTTTCAACCCAGGGATATCCACTACTTCTAAGGTAGCAGGGACGATCTTGGGCGCGTTGTACATATCAACGAGGGGTTGGATACGCGAATCGGGAACGCTGATCACGGCACGGTTCATCTCCGAGCCATCGTAGCTTCCCGCCCCAGCGGCAGTTATTGCATTGTAGATCGTCGTCTTTCCGCAGCTCGGCAGGCCGACAAGGCCACATGACAGAGCCATCATTACCTCCCTTCAGATACGCCGATTATTCTAGTGCAAACACGTGCACACTAGCAAGAGGATCACGCTCGCTGCCGGTAGAGCCGCATATCGACAACGTGTATCATCCGCTCGGGATCGACGAGACCGTCCAAGAAATGGGAGATGCGTGTTGCCTGCCCGCGTGGATCTGAGAGTACATCGTTGTAACGCACGTATAAGATGTCCATGTTCGGCTGCTTCGTCAACCATTCCTCTAGCTGTTGGAGATGCTTGCTTGAGACCTCCGCAATCTTCTTATCGCTCACAGCATCCGGGTCCTTTCCCCGGCGGATGAGCATCTGTCGCTGCGAAGCAAGGATCTCCTCCATCTTACGGCGCATGAAGATCACCTTATAGTGATAATCACTGGGCAAGTGCTGCAGGAATACGGAGATCATCTTTACAGCCTTTCCCTCTGCTAGCGGAAGCCAGGTCTTGTCGTGTTTGATCTCCTTCACGCGCTCAAACTCGTAGTAGCCTTTCGGATTATCGTCGTCAGCCTGGCGGATATTGTCGATAAGGAGGGGCATTCCGCCCGCCTGGAGCATCATCATCATCATCGACGTCCCCGAGCGAGGCAGGCCGGAGACAATAGTGATTGTCTTGTCATTCATTTCCCGTTGATCTTATCCTAGATTGAGCCACAGGGGGTAGTAACTGGAGAGATGCCATTGGAACGCCCCGCCGGAAAACGGGGGACTTGCGACCTCTGATAGCAACATCAGCTATATTAGTAATGATACAGAGGCTTAAAACTTAAGGTGTAATAGTGGCACATGGTGGTCTTATACTGTTTCTTCAAGCTGATAGCCGAAAGCTTGTTTCTCCGTGTCGGACACTGACTGCGTTAGGCAAGCCTTGCCTCTATCCTGTCGAGCCGCTGGTTGGTGACAATTCTCTCCTGTTCCAAGACAGAAAAGGACCGCGTGAGACCATCAAGAGTACTTATCAGTTGATCCAAACGCACATTTATGTCACTTATGTCCTCTTTAGTGGCCATCCGTTCACGGTTTTCTAGGACAATGGTAATGAGTCTATCGATCGTACTGGTATTAGTGTCGATCTTCTTACCGTTCGCTTCTATCTTCTCCGCATTCGCGTCGATTTTCCTGCCATTGGCCTCGATCTTGGCAGCGTTGGCCTCGATCTTCTTGCCATTGGCCTCGATCTTGGCTGCATTGGCGTCAATTTTGGCTGCATTGGCGTCAATTTTGGCGGTAAGGTTTTTCTCTACTTGGTCGATCTTAGCGGCATTCGCGTCGATCTTCTCGCCATTCCCATCAATCTTGACAGTCAAAGCATTTTCTAGTTTCTTGAGATCTTTCTTCGTTGCCAGTTCTTCTTGTTCCGTCAGCATCACCCCCTCAACCACCATAGATAGTTATAGCGAGTGGCGGGGCGAGTGTCAAACGTTGGGTTGTGAGATCTCAGCGATCAAGGTGCGAACGTGGCAGACCTGTCTGCGTGCTGATACCCACAGGTAGACAAGCCCTGCCCTGTGAAACCCTTTTTCACATAGGGTGCACACGTTACAAAGGCAAAGGGCGTATCTTACGTAGCGTCGGGCCCCGTGCCCAACGTTGCGCTTGTGCTGTGGCGTAACCCTCAACGTGGTAGACCTGTCTGCGTGCTGATATGCACAGGCAGACAAGCTGGGCACGCTACAAAGGCCAAACGCACGCTGGCGATATCGTGTCTTACGTAGCGTTGGAGTTCATCTCCAACGTTGCGCTTGTGGCTTGTGGCGTAACCCTCAACGTGGCAGACAAGCTGCGCACGCTACAAAGGCGCAAACGCACGTTCGCGATATCGGGTCTTACGTAGCGTCGGGCCCCGTGCCCCACGTTACGCTTGTGCTGTGGCGTAACCCTCAACATGGCAGACCTGTCTGCGTGCTGATACGCACAGGTAGACAAGCTGGGCACGCTACAAAGGCCAAACGCACGCTGGCGATATCGTGTCTTACGTAGCGTTGGAGTTCATCTCCAACGTTGCGCTTGTGGCTTGTGGCGTAACCCTCAACGTGGTAGACAAGCTGCGCACGCTACGAAGGCAAAAGCTAACATTTGTCGCCTTGCGAGCAGGGATGTATACTGATTCTGATCGTTCAGGCACGATGCCAAGGAGTACAGGGAGTTCGCCAGTTTCGAAGAATCTGCGACTCAAGAAGGGAGGTTGGCCATGCTGAATCAGTATATACAGAAAGCATTAGAGAGAGCGGAATACAAAAGGTTGGACGACCAAACTTGGTTTGCCAAGATTCCTGAGTTCACAGGAGTGTGGGCAAATGCTCCTACGG
>JALTFO010000113.1 GCA_027007005.1 Candidatus Bipolaricaulota bacterium
AAAAGCTAGAGGGTACCGTAGTGTCAAGAACTTCAGCATCATTGTGTACCTTCTTACAGGTAAACTGAACTTCACGAAGATCAACCCACACTTCGTCCCCGTTTGAGGTCATAATGTGTTACCCACTCCAAACGACAAGGAACCTTGTTAACTTTCCTGGTACTTGGCCAGAGCTGCAGTCTGGTATTCACCGTTGCCTTGCAAGGCGCTTCCCTTACGGCGTTCTTTATTTTATGAACCAGAACGAGATTCTCATACTTGCAGTGATGAACTTGCACCGCAGTCCCGACTACTGGAAGTCCAGAATGCAATAACTGGCAGAACCAATCCAGATAGGATCGGGGACACAGCACTTATTCTTGATATTTGCCCGACTGCTGAAGCGGAACGCGCCTGGATGAATCTCATGCTCGCGAGGTCACCCTCCTAATCGGATAGAATTTGGCGCTACGCCCGAAGCAGTTCCCAAGGGGGAGAAGTAGGCGGCAACGAGGGGTTATGATCAATCTGCGAGTAGCAGTCCCCTCGCAAAGAAACACCAAAAACAAAGACCCCAACGCCTTGGCCTGCCGAAGTTGCTTTCCCGTACGTTTTCGCGTACGATAGAGCATTCCAATGTGGAGGTTGACAATGCCGACGGTAAACGCAACTGAAGCAAGAACCAGACTCTACAAGCTTCTAGATGAGATCGCGGAGTCTCACGAGCCGATTCTGATCACTGGCAAGCGAGCAAACGCAGTGCTCATCTCCGAGAATGATTGGCGCTCGATACAAGAAACGCTTTATCTGTTATCCGTTCCGGGCATGCGCGAGTCGATTCGCGAAGGGTTGAGCACGCCTGTCGAGGAATGCGCGGATAAACTCGACTGGTGACCTGGCGGATCGTCTTCACGAAACAGGCGCAGAAGGATGCGCGGAAATTAGCGGCTGCAGGATTGAAACCCCAGGCAGAGCAACTACTGGAAGTGCTTCACGCTGACCCTCTGCAATCTTCACCTCCGTTCGAGAAGCTTGTTGGAGACCTTGCCGGAGCATACTCGCGACGAATCAACATACAGCATCGCCTTGTGTATCAAATCCTCAATGAAGAACAGGTTGTGAAGGTGATCCGTATGTGGACGCATTACGAGTAGACTGCACGAAGTTCAGCTATGCAATTGGAGCACGGATAAACTGACTGCAGACTCACACATCGGAAACGAGGGTTTCTTGGGCCGTGTCGTCACAATCGACTAACAGATATCTGTTCTCAGTAATATATTGTCTCATCAGAAGAGTACTCACAAACGAATCGTTACCTTGCGTTGGGAACCCAATCGAGTAGCTCTTCCCCTTGGTAGTCTCTTCGACCACCTCTCCTCCTGAAGCAATCTTACCACTGTTCCTCTTCCCATTGTGGAAGCCTCCCATAAGGCTTTCTTGCCATCATAGCGTCTTTCCACTTGACAGCACCAAGAAAACAGCGTTAAATGCCAGGTCGGGGAGGTGCAAGATGTTAAGAAAGCTCGCAATTGCTGTTGTCTGCGCGATCTTGCTGAGTGTGCCGGCGCTTGCCCAGACATCTGATCTGATCGCCCGCGCCGATGCCTCGTTTGATCGCTGGAGTGGAACGTTCTCGCTTTCAAGTTATCGTGCACAACTGCAACAAGCAATCAGCCTGTACGAGCAGGTGTTACCAAATATCCCTCTTGCTGCACTGCAGACGAGATCTCACGTCCTCAACCGCCTGGCACAGGGGTATTTCGAGCTAGGGATGGCCTACCTCTCCGATCGCGATGAGCAGGAGGAGGCATACGGCAAGGGCAAGGACTATGCTCTGGCAAGCCTGCGCCTTGATCCGACCTTCGTTCAGACGGAGAAGAAGAGCTTCCGCTCGGCTTTGAGTTCGGCAAGCGATGTGAAGGCGATCTTCTGGTACGGCAATAACCTCGGGCGTTACCTCAATTTCCACCCATTGACCGCGCTCTCCGGTGGAATGAAGGATGTACGAGCAGCGTTTGAAAGAGCGATCAAGCTCGATCCCACGTACCTCGGGGCTGGCCCATGGCGTGCTCTTGGGTCATTCTTGGCTCAGGTACCAACATTCATCGGCGGTGACCCAAGCAAAGCGCGAGCTGCTTTCGATAGCGCAATCAAGATCGATCCATCGTTCATAGAAAATTACGTTGATAGCGCTGAGTACATAGCAAAGCCAGCAAAGGACTGGGACAGCTTCTGCGAGGAAACCAACAAAGCGCTCGCTGTGGGAGCAGATGAAACCAAGGTAGAGAACTGGCCGCTGTACAACGCTCTCGCCTTGGACCGAGCAAGGCATCTGGTCGCAGCTCATCCCTGCGGTAACTGAGGCGCGCCACATGAAACCTAAGAGCATGTTCGCCGAGCTTCGTGATTGCACCATCTGCCCACGCGCATGTCACACCGATCGCACGGTAGAGAAAAGCGGTTTCTGTGGGTCCGGAGCCGGGTTTCACATCGGTTCGATCTGCGTGCACAAGGGAGAAGAGCCTGTTCTCAGCGGAACGAAAGGAATGTGCAATGTCTTCTTCACGCGCTGCAACATGCACTGCATCTACTGCCAGAATGCACAGATCAGCAGAAACAGGGGACCGATCCTCGGACGTGAGATGGCACTATCCGAGATCGTCAAGCAGATTGAGCAGATCCTGGAAGAGACAGGGATCTCTATCGTTGGCTTCGTCTCCCCATCGCACGTGATCCCGCAGATGCGAGCGATCATCGACGCGATAAGGGCAGATGGTATCAATCCTACCTTTGTAATGAATACGAACGCCTACGACAAGGCAAGTACGATCACCTCCCTGGAAGGGATGATCGATGTCTACCTACCGGATCTAAAGTACATGGACTCCGAACTTGCTGAGCGCTATTCTGCAACGCCCGACTACCCACAAGTAGCGACAGCAGCGATAGCAGAGATGTATCACCAGAAAGGGGCACAGATCGTGCTCGATGACTCGGGTCTGATCCGTTCAGGGCTGATCATCCGCCACCTGGTCCTGCCAGGTCAGATCGAAAATAGCAAGCAGTGTTTGCGCTTCATCGCCGAACACCTCTCCCCAGAGATTCACCTCTCGGTGATGTCGCAGTATCACCCGACGGAGGCAGTCCGGGATCACCCGCTTCTCGGGCGACCCTTGTACCCAGAGGAATACGGAGAAGTTCTCAACGAGATGGATCTCCTCGGCCTGGAGACCGGATGGATCCAAGAGATGGACAGCAACGCTGAGTACGTCCCCGACTTCTCAAGGCCCAGCCCATTCGAGGGTGCGTAGAGAAACGGGGAACTCAGAACTCGGAGAGAAGAACGGAAGAGCCTATCACGCGTAACCTAGTTTCCTAGATAGGATTGCCCCTTGCTGTTTGGTGGGCACAGGAAAAACGTTGCACACAGGGTGCAACGCTACACAAGACCAGCTTCTCGTAACGCGACGGATCACCAAGGAGATCTTGTCTGGCACGTTGGCTCCTCTATCCCCTAGTTCATCTTCAACAAGGCTTGTACCCCAGTTTCATGATGTTCACATGTTCTTCCCTCGATGATCTCTTCGCCTCGCCAGATGCCACCAGCAGATGAAGTGTCCTAGAGGGCAGAGAACAACTCCCAGAAGCACCGAAGAACATCATTATTCGTGCCTTCCCGCTCTTTGCAGTGAATCCTTCCTGGCGTTATCTCGCATGTAACATCTATTACAGTTGCACCATGAACAACCCCAGCGTACAGACACCAACCGTCACTTCGTCACAAGCCTTGCACGAAGGACCCTCAAAATGCTATGATGTAGCTTGCAATCGTACATAAACGGGGGAAAACGGATGTCAGGACACTCCAAGTGGGCAAACACCAAGTATAGAAAAGAACGGCAGGACAAAAAACGATCCAATATCTTCGCTAAGGCAATCAAAGAAATTACGCTGCAAGCGCGCAACGGCGACCCAGATCCAGCGAACAACCCAGGCCTTGCACAGGCACTCGAACGAGCGCGTGCAGCCAATCTTCCCAAGGAAAACATCGACCGTGCCATCAAGCGCGCGACGGGTGAACTTGAGGGTGTCTCGTATGAGGAGGTCAACTATGAAGGGTACGGCCCGGAGGGGGTGGCAATCCTTCTCCGTGTGGTAACAGACAACCGCAATCGTGCAGCAGCATCGATCCGTCACACGTTCAGCAAACACGGTGGGAACATGGCCGCTGCTGGTAGCGTTTCATGGTTATTCAATCGGCGCGGAGTAGTGGCAATCGAGGAGATCCCAGAAGATATGGATCGCGACGAAGTACAGATGTCACTGATCGAGCTCGGGGCTGACGAGATCGACGACCAGGGAGATGTTATCGAAGCGTATTGCGATGCCGGTAGCCTTATCGCAATCGCTGAAGGAATCCGCAAATTGGGGATTAATCCCACGCGAGCCGAAGTGACAATGCTCCCTCAGAATACGGTGAAGGTAGATGGTCACTCTGCAGAGAAGGTGCTGAAACTGGTCGACGCTCTTGATGATAACGAGGACGTCCAAGAAGTATTCGCCAATTTCGACATTCCCGATGAAGTGCTGGAGCAGTTTGCCAAGTCAGAATAGCGCAAGGAGGTCTTTATGCAGAAAGTATTGGTTTTAGTCATTGTGACAATCGGTTTGTTAGCGGTAATGGCCACAGGTGTGCTTGCTCAATCGGTATCCAAGACAGATGCATGGGTGCCTGGTTTGGCATCGTTCCTCATCCCCGGGCTGGGACAGCTACTGAACGATCAGATGGATAAGGCGATCATCCACTTCGGCGTCGCCATCGGAATCTCCGTCGGTGGTTCGTTGATCAGCAATGTTCTTCTCTACAACGGCTTCTGGTACGGGTACTCGATCACTGCGGCGGCCTACCTTGTATGGTCGGTATACAGCGGCATCGACGCGTACAACGTAGCTAAGGAGCAGGGGTTCACGTTAGGGATGACGGGAGACGGGTTAACGCTAGCATACAACTTTTAGTGAAAGAGTAGCAGTAGCGACGTAGCGATTGCTGCCGCTACGGTGAAGAGCTTTAGATAGCCCCGGTCGAGATCGACCGGGTTTTTCTTCGTCTCAAGGAGCGTGTTCTGCGCTGAGATGACCTTTCCCGATTGTGGGTCGATCTGAAGCTTCAATCGGCCAAGATAGTGACCGAACGCACCCGCCTGAACGATCAGGGTCTTACCCTGTTTGACTGGTTGTGGCGTTATCTCGTGCGAGTGCCCGGTGAGGAAGACGTCGATATCGGGGACAACACGCGCAATCTGCGCAGCCTGCGCCACTGGTAGGTGGCCAAGAACGATCACGAAATCGTGCTTCCCTTGCGTCTCCTTCAGCACCCTCTTAATTGCCTGCGCCGGGTCAACGTATTTTAGCCAGGGATAGTCCGGGTAGGAGAGGTACTCCGCAGTAATTACACCAATCACCAACACACGCATTCCCGCAGCAGAGATTATCGTGTAGGGGGCAAACGGCGCTTTGTGCCCGGCAAGAGGAACCATGTTGGCGCAAAGGACTGGAAAGTCACTCTTGGATGAAAGCTCTGCCAGTTTGTCCGCACCGTAGTAGAGATCGTGATTTCCAATCTCCATTGCATCGTACTTGACATCGTTCATCCACGCGACCGTCTGGTCTGATCCCCACACGGCGCAAAGCGGCGCACGGAAGTCCTGCCAGGTATCACCCGAATCAAACAGAAGCACTGGATTACCAGTCGATCTTTCCTGTTCGATAAGCTCACCAAGGCCAGCCAAGGAACCGAGCCTGTCATGAATGTCATTTGTGTAGAGGATCGTAAGCGGCGAAGCAAACGCGGCTACGCCGCCCAGCAATATCATCAAGAAGACAACGATTGGCACAAATCTCACAACGTCGGAGACAAGCTCCGACGCTACACGGGCAAGAACACACACGTAGCGTGGCAGCCTGTCTTCCACGTTGGGCAACTGCGTAGAAGGCCGCAAGATGCTGTCTCGCATCCCGTTACGGCCGATCATAGGCTCCCTCCAAGCGATGCTCCCCATTCTCCGCCGCGATAGTAAACTGAGAATCCCCACACACCTTGATGCGGGAAGAGGCGCAGCGCGGCAATGAGCGAGTAGCCTGCTTTGTATTCCACACCAAGAAGGACGCTGTACCACTGGTTAGGCGAGGACGTGATTGTCCCCCAGCGTCTGCCGCTGGGTCCGAAGATCCGTCCCCAGTCGATCTCCACCGGACCAAGGAAGAAAGCGGAGAGAAGTGCAAATCCATCCTGCGAGAGATCAAGCGACATGTTTAGCGGCCCTAGGTGATCAACAAGCAACGCTCGCACTCGAAGCGAGAATAAGTCGGAAGGAGATGCACTCATCCAGACATCCAGCCGATTAGTGATTCCGCGGCCAACATCGAGTGAGGGGCCATTAAGAGAGGAGAGATCGAGTCGGTAAGCGGTGAGCCCGGCCCCTCCAATACTCTCCGCGATCGGAAGATCGAGGAAGAGTTGATGCGGATAGGCACAAGCAACAAGCGACATAGCAAACACGGACAGGAGCAAGACCAGCGTTACCTTCATCACGAGCACAATCTACCACAAAGGGATGCGGCTTACAAGAGCGATTAGAAGAGGAGCCAACGTCTCTCACTCGTCCCTCCGCGTTTCTCGCTCATCGTTCTCTGTTCTGCAACACCGCGATGCTGATCTTGATCTGATCGTAAGCAATCTCCCCTCCAAGAGCACGGTAGATCGGCCCGAGGAGTTCCGAACCGAGCGATCTGACAACATTGGCTATGCGATCAAACGAGCGCTTATCAACCCAGGGTGAAGCTTCGGTCAATCCTTCCTTGTTGATGTATGAGACGAGGTACTCGACCACCGTGGAGGGCGCGCGTTCGACCGCGCGCGCTACCTCATCTATTGACATACCACGCGCGAACAGGCCATATGCTGCTTGTCGTGCCAGGTTGAGCGTGGATCGACCTTTGCGCGCACTCGGTACGCTATGTGGCACAGCGACATCCATCGAAAGCGCGTGTTCGCGGCAGTAGTGAGAAATCGCATCGAGAAAGAGATTGCCGTACTGCTTGGCCTTCGCCCTTCCCACACCGCTCACATGCAGGAAGCTATCCGATGTCGACGGACGGCGACGCGCCATGTCCCGCAGCGCTGCATCGCTGAAGACGACATAGGCGGGGACGCTCCTGTTCGTCGCAAACTCTCTGCGTAACGACCGCAGCGCCTCGAACAGCCCGTGATCGACACCCTCCCAGGAATCGGCGGCCACTCTGGATATCCTGACATGCTTATCGGCAGGCTTGAGCAGGCTGGGAACCTGCTCGCCGTGCAGCACGCGCCAGCCGCTCTCCGTGACGTGCAGCACGTTGTACTCTCCCACCTTCTCCAGATAGGCCTGCCCCACAAGCTGCTCGATCCAGTCCCGCGTCGTGTTCTTTGGCAGATCGGAGAGCAGGCCGTAAGTGGAGAGATGGTCATGCTTGCGCTCAAGAATGCGGTGGTCGCGCGATCCGCTCAATACGGCTGCCGTGTAGTCAGCACCGAAACGCTCGTGCAAGCGCACCACGCAAGAGAGGATCTTCTGCGCGATTTCCAGCGCCCCGTCCATGGAGCCTATTTCTCCCAAGCAGACATCACACGCGCCGCAGTTTGTCCCCTCCAGATCCTGACCAAAGTAGTTAACCAAGGCGCGATGCCTGCAGGCAAGACCGGTGCAGTAATCGTACATCGCGTTCAGCTTGGAGAGGGCAATCTCCCTTGCTTGTTCCGATTCCATATTCGCCAGGATGCTCTTCCAAATTCCATAGTCTCCTCCCGACCAGAAAAGGGAACACTCAGCCTCTAGTCCGTCGCGCCCGGCTCGTCCGCTCTCCTGCTGGTAGTGTTCGAGTGACTTGGGCATCCCTGTGTGGATGACAGCCCGTACGTTCGACTTATCTATTCCCATCCCGAAGGCCACGGTGGCAACGATAACATCCACCTCTTCTGTGATGAACGCATTTTGACTGGCCTTGCGATCATTCGCGCTCATCCCAGCGTGGTAGGGGACGGCACGGTAGCCTCTTCGAATCAGCCTTGCGCACAGATCGTCGACATCGGCCCGCCGAATGCAGTAGATGATTACAGATTCGTTGCGGTGGCGATCAAGGACTCCGCAGACCTGCTGTAACGTGTTGGTGCGTTGTTTCACCCGATACACGAGGTTTGGGCGGTCAAATGACCCGATCAATACCTTGGGGTCCTTAAGGTGCAACTGGAGAGCGATGTCGCGGCGAACATGCTCGGTAGCTGTTGCGGTGTAGGCGTGCACAGCAACGCCGGGGAACGATTCCTTCAGGCGCCCCAACCGCCTGTACTCGGGGCGAAAGTCGTGCCCCCACATGCTGACGCAGTGCGCCTCGTCGATGGCGATGAGCGAGATATCCACCTGTCTCAGAAAGCGAATGAACCCGTCGGCAGCAAACCGTTCTGGGGCGATGTACAGGAGCTTTAGCTCATGCTTGATCACTCGC